>JACZVE010000420.1 GCA_022572825.1 SAR324 cluster bacterium | reverse complement strand
ATTACGAGTCCTAACAGGCATATCGAAAAAGCAACCGCAGATAAACGCCGATCAACGCCGATATAAGATGTTGATTTTATTCATATCCGTGTTTATCTGCGTTCATCGGCGGTTTTATGTAACCAAGCAGTACTAAAAGCTGACGGAATCCGTCGTGGAAAGATCCCCTCTCGCGGCAGCATTTAGGGAAACAGTGAGCAAGAACACCTGCTCAACGATCTTATCCGCCAGGCGTTGCAATCCCCGCTTCAGCGCGAATCGCAACCGCGCTGCGTTCTGCTCGCCCCACTGAACAAATCCGTGGCTCTCTTCGCTGCGATACGTAAACTCCCCGGTGTACAGTTCGCTATTGTCCCGGGTGCGGATCAACCGCGCCTGTAATTTCATATGCAATTGCAACTGGGGATCGACCGCGGGCCGCCTGCCCAGCGTCACCCCGGCTATGCGCATCTCAAGCAGGCTATCGATTCCGCGCTCGCTCAGAGGCAGACGGTCGCTGGCGGCACCGGCAAGCGACGGCGCGGGTCGTGGCAGCAATACCACCCTATGTCCCTTCGCCCTGCGCTGCACCGTACCGTAAACTCTCTCCAGCACCGGGAGGCGAAAATCCTGCTCGGCAATTGCGGCCTCGATGAATCGCCTCGCAGCGACAATGTCCTTTTCGGACCGCACCGCAACGGCGCCGTAAATTGCGCCCCCGGTGGCAATATAAGGGGAAAGCACAAGCGCCCCGACTGCGCAGATGCCGGTGGGGTCGATATCCAGACAGCCGTGCATCGAGGAGACCACCGCGGCGCCGGCACCCTGGGCCGCCCCTTTGATTCTGCCGGAGGGGATGGCTGTGATGTGAATCTCCGGCGGCAGTGGGGCCGCCGTCAGCCCAACGGTTCCCAGCTCCGCACGTACCTGCTCGGGTAAGGGTCGGGCTTCTTTTGCTGAGCAGCCTATAATCAGCGCCACCAGCCACAAATATAGCACCCAATCCAGCAGGGGATTGCGTTCCGCTTTCCGGTTACAATGACCTCCGGATCCGTTCGAAATCGGCATATGGCCCGCAGTCCTTTCCTCCCAGGTCACCGCAATGTGCTAGGAATCTTAGTGTAGAAGCCAGGATCCGGAAAGTTGGGAAGACTGAGCGGTCTACCGCCAGCTTGCGGCCGCGGGCTCGCGCCGAACAGGGTCGGACTTTTCGGTACGGGTTGAACCCTGAAACATTTCCCGAAAGCTGAGAACCGGAAGATATCAGCAAGGCAACGCGCGTGGCGGACGAGCCCGCCCAGAGGCCAGCTGCAGCCGAATCGGAAAAGCCCGATGCGACGTCAAATCGGTATTGTCCTATTAGCGCTTACCTGCTCGCCAGTCTGGGCCCTTGGGCGCCCTCTCCAGCATCACGCGACGCATCCCGCCTCGCTTTGCCACCAATCCGCTGAAATTTTCGCGACGTTGCTGCCGGGGCGAAGGCCGACCTTATACCCTGGATGCTCCGGCGAACCGGCGAGCGAAAGGGAGCCGACCTCCGGCGAACCGGTTATCTCCCCCCAGACGGATATCCCTGGCACGCTACCTCATGGCACCACCGCCGATCCGCCCCGCTCCATTTACGAGAATAATGACCGATTCGACATCTTATTCTATGGCGGCAAATTCGTCGACGTAACTTTCCGCAGCATCGTCTTCCGGCAAAAGACCGACTATCGCGAATCCTATATCTGGGTAGCTGGCCTGAATTACAAACTGGGAAAATTCATCGGCCCGATCGGCATCGAAACGGAAGGACAACTGGCTAAACACACCGGCTTGCAAGACCATTGGGAAGCCAACGTGCTGATGATCGCAAGGGCGGAGTTCGTTATCAAAAATGCATTCTCCTTCAGCGTGGCGATAGGTGACGGCTTTTCTCTCGCGTCGCGGGTTCCAAGGCTGGAAGAGGAGGAGAATCCTTCGGCCAATATCCTTCTGCAATATCTGATGGTCGAGTTGGATTTCGGCCTGCCGGCGCTTTCCTGGCATCCCCGCTTCATGATGCGCGTACACCACCGCTCCGGTGTCTTTGGCGTATTTTGTCCGGAGACCTGCGGCTCGAATTTCGTCACCTATGGGGTGAAAGTGGCATTCTGACCCAGGCAGGCGAGCCCGCGACGCGTAGACTCTTTCCAGAATGCGCCGGGCGAACTCCCGCCCGATCACGGCGGCCACCCGCAGGACTTCGCGCGCGTCACCGTCCACCCGGGCCCGGATCACCGCCTGCACCGTGTCGGGCAGACTCACCGCATCGAGCGCCCGGGTCGAGGCCGCCTGCCCCGCGCCGGCCTGGACGCCCTGCTGGCCGACCAGGAATCCCGCCTGTATGATCCGCCCGCCGACACTTCCCTGATTCCCCCGGGGGCCGACCGTGACGAGATCGTGGGCGGGCTTGAGCATTAACCGTCTGTCAGGGTGACAAAACTCCAATCGAAGCGCTGTTGTGGGCGAGGGGTATGGTATGTGAGGTGTGGCGAGGGGTATCAATCGTGATGCTCCCCGCCACCGTGGGAGTCACTCCCTGGAAGAGGTCCGCCTTCAACTGAATTTACAAATTAGCCTTAATCCATTTACTGAT
>JACZVE010000419.1 GCA_022572825.1 SAR324 cluster bacterium | reverse complement strand
CCGAACACGCCGCCTCGCCCCAAATCCTCGCCGAGAGCCCAGATTGCGGGGTCGCGGCGCATTTCCGAGGCCAGTGCCTGCCTGCCCGCTTCCAGATAGGTGATCTCACCCATCACGACCCTCCCCGCGCCACGGCGCCCACGTCCTGCACATCCTCGTAGGCTGCCGCGGTATCCGGCCACGGCGCATGACACGCCCGCTCGAATGCGGCGGCTATTTCCGCCTCGCCCGCGCGCTCCGCCTTCTGGAGCGCCTCCTCGGCCACTCCCTGCTCAAGCAGCATGCGGCGGCAGTTTGCGATGGGGTCCCTTTTCCAGGCCTGCTCCACCTCCTCCGCCGGGCGATAGGCCGCCGGATCGGCGAAGGTATGCCCGGCGAGGCGGTAGGTTCTCGCGAGCAAGAAGCTCGGACCGCCCCCCGCGCGCACCTGGGCGATTGCCTGGCACACTGCCTCGTGGAGCGCGGCGATGTCGTTCCCATCCACTTCCACGGCCGGGATGCCGAGGCTTTCCGCCCGCGCCACGGCTCCCGGGCCACCGCTCATGGCGGCGGTACGCGTGGTGGAGGCAAAGCCGTTGTCCTCGCACACGAACAGCACCGGCAGGTCGAACACCCGTGCCCAGTTCAGCCCCTCCAGGAACGGCCCGCGGTTGATCGCGCCGTCGCCGAAGATACAGGCCACGATGCGATTCTCCCGCTTCAGCTTGATCGCGTGTGCGGCGCCGGCGGCAATCAGGATGTTGGCGCCCACCACACCGTTCGCTCCCAGCATACCGATCGAGAAATCGGCGATGTGCATGGAGCCACCCTTGCCCCCGCAGCAGCCGCCCGCGCGCCCCAGCAGCTCGCACATCATCGCGGCCGGGTCGGCGCCCTTCGCCAGCGTGTGGCCATGGCCGCGATGGGTGGACAGCAGAAAGTCGGTTGTTTCCAGGTTGCCGCAAACGCCCACGGCCACCGCCTCCTGGCCGATGGATGGGTGCAGCGCGCCCAGCAGGAGCCCCTCCTTGGCAGCGGAAATCGCCGTCTCCTCGAACGCCCGGATACGCACCATATTGGCGTAGTGGCCGAGCAGCTCCTCCGCGCCGATGGTGTTCCGCTTGCTGGATGCTTCGGCCATACAGCTTCCTTATGCTTGTTGCGTCAGGCGGGAATTATCGCCGCTCCTGCCCCACGGGCGGGAGTAAAGCACTGCCTCGCGTTTTTTGCGAGGCCCCATCATTGCAGAATGCCGTGGACGGGAGCAAGCCGGGGCAGGGCGGCGAAGGCCCGGCAGGTCCATCAGCAAAATCACTGAAATTGGAACGTGATGGGTTTCGGGAGGGCAGGTGGGTCAGTGTAACCTTTTCCCAGCACCTGTACGACTTCCGCAGTTAGTCCCGATGGGTCGGAAGATTGGGGAAGGATACGGAATGTGGTAGGAAAATGGACGCTTTGACAACAGAGCACCGTCCCCGACCATGAGGACACTCCGCCATGGCGACCAAGGGCACCCAGCGCAAGCTCACCGCGATCCTCGTCAGCGACGTGGTGGGTCACTTCCGCCTGATGGGCGCCGACGAGGAAGGCACGATAGCGGCTTTCAAGGCACTGCGCGCGGACCAAATCGATCCCAAGATCGCGCAGCACCATGGGCGGATCGTCAAGCCGATGGGCGACGGCATGCTGGCGGAGTTCCCAAGCGTCGAGGACGCCGTGCGCGCCGCCGATGTAGCCGTCAATCGGTACCGATGCGTAACGTCGCGGGCGTCCAGTTGTCGCGTCGACGTTGCCGCTTGCCGGCTTCGTTCTCGCCGTCCAGGTCGACGGGGTTTGGCTGCGGAAACTGTTCGCGGTCGTCCAGCACGTTGACCATCACATTGGCGTAGGCGTCGTCGCCGTCCTGCATATAGGCCGACACGTAGACGCCGCATTTCCGGCAGATCAGGAAATCCGTCGCCCCCAGCCCGAAGCGGTAGCGTTCCAGTAGGTCTTGATCGTGCACGGTGATCTCGATTGCGCCAGACGGGTCGGAAAGTGCTCGCGCGTCGTGCTTGCGGCAGAACGAACACTGGCACGCCCGCACCGCCGCATCTTCCGGTGCCACGGTCGCGCTGTAGTCGACTTCGAGATTGCCGCAGTGGCAACTTCCATGAAAATGATGCATCGCGTCCCTACTTTAGTAGTAGCAGCAGATAAGCGGCATATATCGCACGTTAACGGCCCGAATGTCTGCTGCTGGAGGTAGTTCGGTCGTAGCCGAGCCGTGGGTCGAGCAGCCGCTTGTAGCCAGGAACCGACAGTGCGCCCCGAAGGCGCGGCTCCCGAAACCATTAAAAGCTCTGTCGGATGAAAAGCTGGTATCCTATAGCAGTGTCTATTTTAGAAAGGTGACCATCATTCTAAAATAAACATGAAGGTACAGCTCGAGGCGGTTCAGGTGAAATCGAAGATTGACGGCGGAAAACCAGCGATGGCAGTAATGGGTGAGGGCCGACACCGGGGGACAAAGGTTATCGCGCCTGCAAGTTTGGCGCGCATTACGCGGGGTGGTATTCACGTCTACTGATCCTGGAATCCAAAGATTCGAAATTCCGCCGACCCCTGAAGGACGACTTTCGGACAACTGCATTGAGCCTCTATGAGCCACATCTAATGAGT
>JACZVE010000074.1 GCA_022572825.1 SAR324 cluster bacterium | reverse complement strand
CGGCGCGCCTGGCTGGACGACGCGACTGTCGCCACGCTTTCCTCCTATATTTCCCAATTTTATTCCTTGCTGTTCAATCCTGATAATCTGTATAGATATAGACACAATCCGGGTGAACGGAGGCTGCGATAGGATCGATACTTATCATTTCTCGACCGCGATTTCCTGGAAGCCATTAGAGCGTTTCATGATGTTCATGCGCAAAAGAATCGGCTCCTCAAATCCGGGGACTTTTCGAGCCTTCCCGATTGGAACTGGTTGTTTATAGAAAAGGCGCATGCTATCATTAAAAAACGGTCGGAGTTCGTGGCAAGCGTCAATACTTTGCTGGCCGAACTATTCGCGCGCATTGCCGGTCGGCCGGAGAGGTGGAAGCTGCGGTACCATTCCTCGTTGCAGGGTGATCCGCGGCAAGACGCCCAAACGTTGGCCAGGGATCGGGAGATTCAGGCGGGTCATGCGCTGTACGGGCCACACCACGACGACTTCCCGTTCGAGTTCGCCGGCCGTCAGCGGGAGGCTCTGTTCTCGCAAGGCGAATTCCGCATCTCGTTGCTGGCGTTGAAGCTGGCATTGAACGAGCTGTTGGTGGGGCGGGCGGGCTTGCGTCCGGTGATCATTTTGGACGATCTGTATTCAGAACTGGATGCATCGGTGGGAGAGAGGGTGACCGAATACCTGCAAGGCATGACCAATCAAATCTTTATCACTACGACCCGAATCCCGGCAGGACTGCAGCTGCCGGATGCGCGGATCATGGAGATCCGTGAAGGCCGGATCGTTTGAACCGGAAAGGGACAGGATGACCGAACGCAGAACTGGCGATATCTATTCAGCCGAACAGATCACCGCGCTGGAGGGGCTGGAAGCGGTGCGCATGCGGCCCGGCATGTACATTGGAGGAGTGGACAGCAGTGCCCTGCACCATCTGGTGTATGAGATCGTCGACAACAGCATCGACGAGGCCTTGGTCGGCTATTGCACGGAAATCAACGTGACGCTTCACACGGACAACAGCGTCACGGTTCAGGACAACGGGCGCGGCATCCCCGTTGAGTTGCACAAGGACTCCGGCCTGCCGGCGGCCGAGTTGGTGATGACGCAACTGCACGCGGGCGGAAAGTTCAGCAAGAGCAGTTACAAGGTCTCCAGCGGCTTGAACGGCGTGGGCGCGTCGGTGGTCAACGCCCTTTCGGAAAAGCTGTTGCTGGAGATCAAACGGGACGGCCATCTATGGCGGCAAACCTTCGCCAAGGGCAAATCCGTCTCTGGGCTGGAGCGGATGGAACCGACCGAACGCACCGGCACCCGCACCTCCTTCAAGGCGGACACCGGCATCTTCGAGGAGGTCAACTTCAACTTCG
This sequence comes from SAR324 cluster bacterium, assembly GCA_022572825.1. GTDB lineage: Bacteria > SAR324 > SAR324 > SAR324 > JACQKK01 > JACZVE01. The sequence continues at coordinate 8,825 of JACZVE010000074.1, read as the reverse complement.
AGCTGCTCTCCCACCGGTTGCGGGAGCTCGCATTCCTCAATCGCGGCATTCGGATCACCATTAAGGACGAGCGGACGGACAAGTTTCACGAATTCAAGTACGACGGAGGCATCGTATCGTTTATCGAATTCCTCAACAGGAACAAGAACACCCTGCATGACAAGCCGATCTACATCTCCGGCACGGAACGGGACGTGGAAGTGGAAGTGGCGCTGCAGTACAACGATACCTACAATGACCTGATCTATGCCTTCGTCAACAACATCAATACGCACGAGGGCGGCACTCACCTGTCCGGACTGCGAGCGGGTCTGACCAAAACCATCAACAGCTATGGCGCCGCGAACAACCTGTTCAAAGACCTCAAGGAAAACCTGTCCGGAGAGGACGTCCGCGAAGGGTTGATGGCGGTCATCAGCGTCAAGCATTTGCATCCCCAGTTCGAATCCCAGAAGAAAATCAAGCTCACCAACTCGGAAGTCAAGGGCATCGTCGAAAGCATTGTCACGCAAACCCTGACCAACTTCCTGGAGGAAAATCCGTCGGTGGCCAGGCGCGTCGTCGAAAAGGCCGTCGATGCCCAGCGCGCGCGCATGGCCGCCCGCAAGGCGCGCGAGCTCACCCGCCGCAAGTCCGCCCTGGAGCTGAGCACGCTGCCCGGCAAGCTGGCCGACTGTCAGGAGCGCGACCCATCGTTGTCCGAGCTGTTTCTCGTGGAGGGAGATTCCGCCGGCGGGTCGGCCAAGCAGGGCCGGGAGCGCAAGAACCAGGCGATCCTGCCGCTGAAGGGCAAGATTCTCAACGTGGAAAAGGCGCGCTTCGACAAGATGCTGGCCAGCGAGGAGATTCGCACGATGATCACGGCGCTGGGGACGGGCATCGGCAAGGACGACTTCGACATCGGCAAGATCCGCTATCACATGATCATCCTGATGACCGATGCGGACGTGGATGGCAGCCACATTCGCACGCTGCTGCTGACGTTCTTTTATAGGCAAATGCCGGAGCTGATCGAAAAGGGCTACCTCTACATCGCCCAGCCGCCGCTGTTCAAAGTCAAGCGCGGCAAGGAGGAGTTCTACGTCAAGGATGAGCGGCAGATGAACAGCCGCCTGCTGGAGTGGGCCACCCGCAAGGTGAAGCTGACCGCGAACGGAGGCAAACCCGTCGAGGGCGAGGCCTTTCTGGCGTTGGCTCAGGAGCTGCGCGATTTTTACGAGCAGTACGAGAAGATCACTTCGAGCTTCAGCCTGCGCACGCTGATAGATGTTTTACTCAGGAATGACGTCGATCTGCCCGGCGAGGGCGCCGATATCATTCTGGCTCGGCTCGCGGAGGTCAGCGAGCGCTTCGGCTCCTTTTCGCTCACCGTCAAACCCCTGGAGACGATGGACGACGTGGAGCTGGAAATCGGCGGCGAGTTGCTGAAGGTCACCAGCTCGACTCTGGACGGTCTGGACGTCTACGAGTACAACGGGATGCTGGAGCGATACCGGCGGCTCAAGACGGTGATGGGCAGCGACACGCTATCCCTGGCGAGCGAGGACGGAACGGTCATCGAGCTGAAGCACTGGGAGGAGTTGTACGACGGGTTGCTCAAGCTGGGCCGCAAAGGGGTGGAAATACAGCGCTACAAGGGATTGGGCGAGATGAACCCGGATCAGCTCTGGGACACGACCATGGATCCGGAACAGCGCAGCCTGCTGAAAGTGATGGTGCACGACGCGGTGGACGCTGAGCAGATTTTCAGCACCCTGATGGGGGACCAGGTCGAACCGCGCCGCGAGTTCATCGAGGCCAACGCCTTGAAGGTGAAGTACCTGGATATCTGACGCCTTTCGCGTCGGAAGCGCGGCGGCCCCTTTTCCCGCAGTGCTGCCAAATGCGCCTCACCGGAGCGCCGCCGCGTGCGTCCCATCCGGTCTTTATCCCCCCTTCGCCAGAATCGCCTGCACCTACGCTATCCGGTTTTCCTGCAGGTTGCGCAGGTTGTTTTCCAGTATTCGCATCGCATCGGCACCCAGCAAAGTGTGGAATCCGAGCAGCGGCGGCCCCTTTTCCCGCAGCACCGCCACGCGCGCCTGAAACCACTCGCGGCCGGCAGCCGTCTTGTCCTGCCACGCTTGTACGGAATATCCAAGCGACTCCAGAAGCGCCCGTAAATCGCCGGGCGCGATCAATGCGCTATAGGAGGGAACCTTCGCCCATGGAGCGGGAAAATGCGGCTCGCCCCCCGCTCCCTGCAGGATGTCGTGGAACACAAACCGACCGCCGGGCTTGAGCACGCGAAAAATCTCGCCATACAGGCGGCGCTTGTCGGCGATGTTCATCTGAGCATGTTCCGTCCATACAAGATCGAAAGCGCCGTCGGCGAAAGGCATGTCCAGGGCGCTGCCCTGGTGGAACTCCACCTTTTCGGCCAGCCCGACCCGTTCGGAGAGCATCGCGGCGGTCTCGACGTAGGCTTTGGTGAGGTCCAGGCCGGTGACCCGGCAGCCGAAGGTGGCGGCCAGATAGCGCGCGGAGCCACCGAGTCCGCAGCCCACGTCCAGCACCCGCTGCCCGGAGTTAAGGTGGCACAGCGCGGCCAGTTCCAGGGTAGCTTCCCGTCCGCGGATGTGGAATTCATCCACCGGCGCCAGGTCTTCGGGCTTGAGGGCATCCAAATCCTTGCCCATCCGCTTCAGGGCGGTCAGAATGGATTGCCCCAAATCGCCTCGGGTGTAGTGCGCCTCCGTGGATGATTCGATTTCGGACATGATGCCCCCTGTAAAGAATCTGGACACGGGCAAGGCGCCCCCTAGCACCGACGTCACAGATAGCCATCGAATGTCCCCGCCCAGCGACGACAACGCGGTGATGGATTCGCTCCGGTAGCAGGCGCCCATCCATGGCCGGTGATGGCGAGAGAAACGTCCTACCGGGCGCGCCTATGATCTTTGAGAAAGGAAGAAACCTACTCGATCACCTTGGGCACCTTGAAGTGCCCGCTTTCGAGGTAAGGGCTGAAGGACTCCGGAACGACATCGGACTTCACGACCGCGTCGTCGCGCATGTGGCCGGTGCTTTCCGCCGGGCGGTCCTGGAGTTCGGAAAGCTGGACGGCGTCGAGCTTCTTGAAGTAGGTGAGAATATCCTCGAACTGCCTGACGAACTGCTCCTTTTCCTCCTGGGTGAGTTCCAGGGAGGCCAGCCGGGCGATTTTTTCAATCTCCGCAAGCGTGATAATCGGTTCGGCCACAATCTGCCGCCGTTGAGGCGTCTTCCTGTCGGTAAGGTGGATGCTGCCGGCGTGTGGCCCCCGCGGCGCAACGGCGAGGGTCTCCATGGAAAAACCCGCCTCCGGCACGCACCCCGGACTTTTCGATGCGCGCCTCAGAAGGGAATGTCGTCCTCCAGATAGGGCTTCTCCCCCTCTGCGGTGGCCTTGCCCTCTCCGCTCTGCTCCCCGCCGGCGGGGGAGTAGTCGGTATAGTCGCGGCTGCTGGAGCCCCCTTCGGCGGGAGCCCCTTCCTCCAAGCGCTCCAGGGATCGGATCGTGTTGGCGACGATCTCTGTCTTGTAATGCTTGACATTCTGCTGATCGACCCAGTCCCGCGTCTGCAGCCGCCCCTCCACGTAAACCAGGCGCCCCTTCTTGAGATAATTCTGCACGAAATCGGCCTGTTGTCCCCAGGCGACGATGTTGTGCCAATCGGTCTTTTCCTGGCGATTGCCTTGCTTGTCGCGCCAGTAATCGTTGGTGGCCACCGTGAACGAGGCCACCGCACTGCCGGACTTGGTGTAGCGGGTCTCCGGATCCTGGCCTAGGCGGCCGATCAGCATGGCCTTGTTCAGATTGCTCATAGGAGATCCTGGTTTGGCGGGTAAGAATCAGCGCCTTCCGAGCAGGCCCAGGGCTTTTTTCAACTGGTCAGAGAACGGAAGACCCTCTTCGGAAAGCTGACGAACCACCAGCCCCACATCCTTTTCCGGAAAGCCCAGGTTTGTCAAGGCGGAGATCAGATCGCCCCGGCCGCTCCGCCACTCGGGCGCCAGGGCCGGGTGGCGGCTCAGCCGGTCACCCAGTTCCAGGCAGAGCCGCGTGGCGGTCTTCCTGCCGACCCCCGGGATGGTGGTGAGCAGGGCGATGTCCTGTTTCACGATCGCTGCGCGTACCTCCGCGGGCTGGAATGCGGAGAGGAATGCCATGGCCAGCTTGGGTCCCACGCCGGAGGCCTTGACCAGCAGCTCGAAGAGCGCCTTGGCGTCCAGGCCGTCGAATCCATAAAGGGCCAGCTCGTTGTCGCGCACCACGGTGACCACGTACAGGCGCAGGGACGCGTCGGCCGCTTGCAGCTCCGCCATCAGCGGCACGGGCACGTGTACCTGATAGCCCACTCCGCCCGTGGTGCGCAGCAGCACCGAGTCTTCATGCTTGGCCAGGACGGTGCCTTCGAGGTACCCGATCATCGCGGAAATACCCCTCTTGCAGCGGCGGCATGGGTGAGCGCCACCGCCAGTGCATCGGCTTCGTCTTCCTGAAAGACCTGGCGCTCTCCCAGCAGCATGCGCACCATTTGCTGCACCTGCCCCTTTGACGCGCGGCCAACCCCGGTAACGGCCTGCTTGACCTGTGTCGGGCTATACTCGTGCAGCGCGATGCCGCGCCGTGCCACCGTGCAGAGCACCACGCCGCGCGCGTGCCCAAGCACGAGCGCCGAGCGGACGTATTTGGCGCTGAAGATCTGCTCGATGGCGCAGTGATCGGGCCGATGCTCTGCGAGCAGGGCCTCGATCCGCTCTGCCAGCGTCACCAGGCGCTCGGCCAGGGCGCAGCGGGGGTCCAGCCGCACCGCACCGCTGCAAAGATAAGCGTTACGGTTGCCCTGCTTTTGCAGCAGTCCCCACCCGGTGAAGCGGCTGCCGGGATCGATTCCCAGGATGCGCATGTGTGCCGGCCTAAATCCGTTTAAGCCAAGTCTGCGATGATGGCCTCGTCGATTTCGAAGTTGGAGAACACCTTCTGGACATCATCGTCCTCCTCCAGCGCCTCCAGAAAGGTGAGCACTCGCTCGGCCTCTTCCTTGCTTTCGATGCTGACCCGGTTCTGCGGCAGCCGCTGAAGCTCTGCCGCCTCGATGCGCACGCCTTTTTCCTCCAGGAATTTCCTAACGGCGTCGAACCGGGTCACCGGCGTGATGACAAGGTAGGCCTCGCCGAGATCCTCCAGGTCCTCCGCGCCGGCCTTGAGGATGTACTCGGTCAGCGTGTCCTCGTCGATGGCATGATGGGCTACGGTCAAGGTGCCTTTGCGCTCGAACATGTACTGCACGGAATTGGTGGCGCCCAGCCCGCCATGGTGCCTGTTGAACGCGTGCCGCAGGGAAGCGGCGGTGCGCTTGCGATTGTCGGTCAGGGCTTCCACCACCACGGCGACCCTGTGCGGCCCGTACCCCTCGTAGATCACCTCCTCATAATGCACGCCGTCCGTGCCGCCGGCACCCTTGGTGATGGCACGCTGAATGGTCTCGCCGGGGATGTTGTGCGACCGGGCCTGCACAACCGCGAGGCGCAGGCGCGGATTGGCGTCCGCGTCTGCTCCACCTTGTCTGGCGGCGACGGTGATCTCACGAATCAGCTTGGTGAACAGCTTTCCCCGCCGGGCGTCCTGAGCCGCCTTTCTGTGCTTGATGGAGTTCCACTTGCTGTGACCGGACATTTCCTTTCCTTGCTGCGGGTGCGGCGATTCTGCTCGGCAGAATGTCGACGTCGGGCACCGTGGATTCCTACAGAGCGCAACGCATCCGGCGCGGCCACGCTACACGACCTTTTGCAGCAGCGCCTTTTCGATGAAGGGGTCCAGATCGCCGTCCAGCACCTTCTGCGCGTTGCCGGACTCGTGGTCGGTGCGATGGTCTTTCACCAGCTGGTAGGGATGGAGTACATAGCTGCGAATCTGGCTGCCCCAGGCGATCTTTTGTTTTTGCGCGTTGAGCTTGTCCCGCTCGGCCTCGCGTTCCTCCCGCTCCTTTTCATACAGCTTGGCGCGCAACACCCGCATGGCCGTGGCCTTGTTCTTGTGCTGGGAGCGCTGGTTCTGGCACTGCACCACAATCCCGGTGGGCCCGTGGGTGATGCGGATGGCGGAATCTGTCGTGTTGACGTGTTGCCCGCCGGCTCCAGAGGCGCGGAAGGTGTCGATCTTCAAGTCGCTCTCGTTGATTTTCACGTCGATCGACGCGTCAACATCCGGATAGACGAATACCGAGGCGAAGGAGGTGTGCCGCCGCTTGTTGGCATCGAAAGGAGAAATGCGCACCAGCCGGTGTACGCCGCTCTCCGTCTTCAGGTTACCGAAGGCATCCTCGCCGCGCACCTCGAAGGTCACCGACTTAATGCCGGCTTCCTCCCCCGGCTGGTAGTCCAGCACTTCGACCTGGTAGCCCTGGTTTTCCGCCCAGCGCTGATACATCCGAAACAGCATTGCGGCCCAGTCGGCGGATTCGGTGCCGCCCGCCCCCGAATGCACCATGACGATGGCGTCATCGTGGTCGTTTTCACCGCCCAGCAGATTCTTCCGCTCCAGCGAACCGAGCCGCTTTTGCAGCCGCTGGGTCAGTGCGCGCGCCTCGCTCATCAACTCGTCGTCCGGCTCCTCCTCACAGAGGGCCAGTCCTGTCTGCAGCTCTTGCAGGTCCGTCGAAAGGGCATTCCATTCCTCGACGATCCCTTTCAACGCGCGAATTTCTTTCAGGACGGGCGTGCGCTCCCCGGCGGGGAGGTTCCAGAAGCCTTCCGCGGCGGATTGCCGCTCCAGGCGGGCGAGCCGTTGCGTCTTCTCGGGAAGGTCAAAGATACCCTTCGAGCGGGTCGCGTCGCTGCTCGATCTGCTCCACCTGAGCGCGCAGATCCTCCATGGAACCTTCTGTGTTGCTTTTTGTACCGGCGTTGTCCATTGAATCGAGAAAGTCTTTGAATTTGTTGCGTTGATCCGTGATAATTCACTCCGCCTTGCTGGCCATAGGCTCTACAAGATCAACGTACTACAATTCCGCCGGCGAAGTAAGCGGGTAATCCGCGGGTAATCCGCGGGTAATTCGAATAGGCGGCGACCATCCCCATGTCGGACGATCAACTCGCGCGCGAGCAGGCCGCCCGGAACAGGCGCAAGCTGGAAGAACACCTGGCCCGGCTGAAGGCCCAGGGAGGCCTGCCACCCAAGGAGGAAGCCCGCGGGGCGGAGGCAGAGCGGGCCGAGGCCAAGCAGCCGCCCAGGGAGCCTCCCAAGCAGCCGCCCAAGCCCCCGGGGTGGGAGGCCTGGAAGAAGGCCCACGCTGGCCGCTTTCAAACCGTCCAGCCGGTGAACGAGGCACAGGCGGCGGAAGAAGCGGACTACCGGATTCTGGAAATGGAACCCGGGGCGTCGAAGGACGAGATCAGGCGCGCCTTCCACCACCTGGCGAAGACCTACCATCCGGACCACGGCGGGGATGAGGGAATTTTCCAGGCCATGCTGGCGGCCTACGATCGATTGATGAAGGCCGTCTAGCTCCACCTCACGCATTGGCAGCCAGGGCCTCCGTCTCGGCTGACTGCATGCGCTCCTTGAGAACGCGTTTCAGGCGTCCCAATTCCCGCTGTGCGTTGTTCAGCTGCTGCAAGGCCTCCCGGTAGCTATCCGGCGTGGCGAGTTCAGCGGTCAGGGCGTCGAGTGCGGCGAAGCGCTGTTTCGCGGCCAGGAGCCGCTGCCCGATCTCCTCCACCAGGGGCGGGGGGGCCAGCAGCTTACGTTCCCGGAAGCGCTGAATCTCCTCCAATACATCGCGGTAGCTGGCACGGGGCCGCTCCCCGCGTGCCCGCTCCCAGATCTCCCGGCGGGCGGTGGGATCCCGCACGTATGCCAGCTTGAGCGCGTTGCTCCAGCCGTAGCGCTGAATCTCCCGTGCTCCATCCGCGCGGCCGGCGGGGTCGAGCAATGCGAAGCTGTCCGCCACGATGCACAGCTCGGAGATGCGGCGCAGCTCCCAGTCCAGGTGCTCGGCGAGAAAGGCCCGTTGCGCCTTACCATCGGGCAAGTTGGTCTTCACGGTGAGCACGATCCGCAACATGGAGGGCGCGATCTTCACGGCAGCTTCGTCCAGCCGCGTGCCTACCTGGTTGACGAAGGCGATCTCGTTCATGAGGGCGGTGCGGTCGCGCCAATCGAAGAGCACCTCCTCGGCGCGCAAGCCCAGCGCGCTGCTCCAGCGCTCCTGGAGCCATTGCAGGAAGCCGCCGCGAAATTCCGTGCGCACGGAAGTCTGCAAGGGCTGTTGGGAGGCAGGAAAGAGCGCCGTATCGGCGGGCAGAATTCGTCTAGCCATGGGAGACGTTGAAATTGAGCATGCGTTGGTGGATTTCCTTTACCAGCGCCGTGTAGGCCCCTCTGGCCCGGGCGTCGGGCACCTCGAGGGGGGTCATGTGGTTCTGCGCGGCGGTCGCGATGGCAGTGGAAAGGGGAATGGCGGAATGAAAAATCAATTCGGGAAACGCGTCTTCCAGTGACTGGCGGTTGATCCGGTTCTGGGTGACGTGCTCCCGGTGCAGCGTGATCGCAATACCCAGCAGCCGGCAGCGGACAGGGTGAGCGCTGCGGAAGCGCTCCAGATAGGAGAGCAGGTTGCCGATGCCGGTCAGCGACAGATAGTCTGTGTGCGTGGGAATGACGACGAAATCCGCGAGGTAGAGCACGTTGTCGTTGATGATGGACAGCGTGGGAGGTAAATCCCAGATCACCATCGCGTTGGTGCTGAACTCGTGCAGCAGTTGCTCCCGGAAGTAGGTCACCGGGTTTTCGGCGTGAT
>JACZVE010000418.1 GCA_022572825.1 SAR324 cluster bacterium | reverse complement strand
TCCCCACCGTGGTGGACATCGCCGCCGCCAATCAGGACGACATCCTGCTGCTGCAGCCGAACTCCGATCGCCTGGTGGTGCTGCTGAATGTGAATCCCTGACCTTGAGGCGCCCGGCGGCAGCCGGCGATCCCCGCGAATGTGGTGGGCTAATTGCCGGGGGCCGGCCCGGACGTCAGGGCAGCCCCTCGCCGTATATCTCGAAGAAGGCGTCCACGCTCTCCAGCAGCTTGCGCCGGATCTCCTCCTTGTCGCCCGTGATGGTGTGCAGCGTCAGGGTTTCCGTGCCTCCGTCCGGAAGCTCCACGGTCACCCGCGGGTGGTCGCGCTCCGGCAGCACCTCGTCGGGCAGGAGGCGCATGCCGTAGATGAGCGTATGCTCCCGTTTTACCAGCCGCAGCTTGGCCATGGTTCCCTCATCTCTCGTCTGGCGCCGCTTGGAAGACCAGCAGGCTCTCGCACCAGCCCGCCACGCTGAGCAGGCCGTCCTCGCCGCCATTGTCACCCATCAACTGCACCCCCAGGGGCAGGCCCCCGCCGGACAGTCCCGCCGGAACAGCCACGGCGGGCAGCCCGCAGATGCTGGCAAGTGTGCTGAACATGGGGCTGCCGGTGGACTGGAGCCCTTCCGGCGCGGGACCGACCGCCGCGGGCGACACCGCCGCGTCCACATCGGCCAGGGCGGACTTCATCTGCGCGATGAGCCGCAGGCGATGGCGCAAGGCCGCCACGTAGTCGGTCGCCTTGAGTTCCAGCCCTTCGCGGATCAGGCCGCTGATCTTCGGCGGAAACGGCGTGGGGTCGGCCTCGAAGGCCGCCCTGTGCACCGTGGCGGCCTCGCTGCTCATGATGGCGTGATGTGCCTCGTGCATGCCGGCAAAGCTGGCGGGCAGCTTGCGCTCGATGATCGTCACCCCGCGCTCCACCAGGCGCTGGCAGAATGCGTCGAACATCGCCCGCATTTCCGGATCGGCCTCGTCCTCGAAGGACTCGCGCAGGCGCCAGACGCGCTGGGGCGCGCGAGGCAGCAAGGCGGGCGGCATCTTGTCGCGCGTGGCCTGCCAGTCCAGCATGCGCCGGTCGCGCAGCAGGTGCCACAGCAGGTGGGCATCCTCCACGCTGCGGACCAGGCACCCCACGTGATCGAGCTGCCAGCTCAGGGGAATCACGCCGGCGGTGGAGATCTCCCCCAGGCCCGGCTTGAACCCGACCAGGCCGTTGAAGGCGGCGGGCCGGATCACCGAGCCATTGGTTTGCGTGCCCAGGGCGGCCAGGCACATGCGGTCCGCCACCGCCGCGCCGGAGCCGGAGCTGGAACCGCCCGGCGTGTGGGCGGGGTTCCAGGGATTGCGCGTCTTTCCCGCATCGCCCATGGCGAAGGCGGTGGTGACGGTCTTGCCGAGGATGATCGCGCCCGCCTCGCGCAGCCGCGCAACGGAATCGGCGTCTCTGTCGGCAATGCGCGGGGGGTAGGCCTCCGTGCCGGCCTCGGTCGACTGGCCCCTGACGTCGTAGATGTCCTTCATCCCCACTGGCAGTCCGTGCAGGGGGCCGTGCCAATGGTGCCGGGCGGCCTCGCGGTCCCGCCGGCGGGCCGTTTGCAGCGCTTCGTCCGCGTAAAGGTTAGCCCAGGCCCGCACCGTCTCCTCCCGCGCGCGAATTCGCTCCAGGCACGATTCCACCAGCGCCACTGCGGTGAGGTTGCCGCGGCGCATCTCTTCGCCCGCGCGGTACAGCGTGAGGTCTCTGGGCTCGGCCATCCGGTTTGCTCCCTGGCAGTCAGGGGGAATCTTCCAATGGCGTTTTTTAGCGCATCTCCGGGCCGATGGGAACGCCCGTGCGAGGGGAGGTAGTGTGCTAATGTGGGGTACTCTCGCCCTTTTCGGTGTTGACAGGTCGTGATATGCTAGGTAAGGAAAAATTGGATGATAGTCCCTTCGCAGCCTCATCATATGAAAAAGGTCCCCCCCCGGCGACAAATACCCAGTGGGTCTTTCCGAGAGGATAGTCGGGGGGGTCACCTTCAGTAGTAGTGTGTGCTTCCAGCAGCAAAGATTTCGTATTCGCTGGTTATCCCCTCTTTAATCAGATTATAAGACCTCGCATCCGCAGTATTCCATTTTCTATAGATCGCCCAATTGCAGTAATCGGCTACTTGCAAGCCATAGCTTGATTTGGAGGCATGGTGCATTATGCGATATCTGCGACGATTTTTTAGCATCCGACCTAAATTGATCCTTATTGCTTTTTCAATCGCTTTGCGCTTTTTATTCAACGGAATCAGATCGGTGACGAAAAGTATCTCATCTATGCCCGCCAGCATCGGGCTCTCAACTAGATATCTAAGCAGATACCTCAACATTTCCGGATAGAATCGCAATTCCTTCCTAAGTGCTGGTTCCACTTTCCTTTTTTCAACAATCAGACTGTCGATGCGGAGCTCGTCTATGTATTCCTGGATGATTGCAAACACCCGGTCCCTCACTGGTTGAGCTTCTTCTGAGGCGTGAAAATACTCTATGTCGTGGCCTTGCTCCAGCAAATCATGCTTCAAATTGTCCAGCTTTAGGGTAAAATTAAATGGACGCACTGCGGTGATGCTGGAGAGCGTGACATACCTCGTCCCACGAGGCGAGAAATTGAAAT
>JACZVE010000417.1 GCA_022572825.1 SAR324 cluster bacterium | reverse complement strand
AATCGCCGATTCGGGCTTTCTGCGCGGGACCCCTTCCCCCCTGGCCCCCCTTCCCCGCTATGCAGGGAAGGGGGGAATTCCGGCCGTGACCAGCCTCTTGCAAGGACTTACAAGCCCCTCCCTGCCTGGTTGTCTGGACACGCAGGGGGAGGGGCGGCATCCCGCCGCAGGCGGGATGCGGGGAGGGGTGACTCCGCCGGATCGAGCGACTTTGCTTTTGCCCTGCTGCCACGGCCCGGCCAAGCGGAAATCGACGTCAGAGGCGAACTTACGCGGCGAACCAAGCCCACGGCCGCCGGAGGCGAGCCGGGAACGCGAGAGAAGTGGCCGCTGGAGGGAGCGCGGTGAGGAAGGCTCAGCCCGCCGCGGCGCCGGCCTGAACGTTGGTATCCGGCGCCTGGGTATAGATGATGCGCGCGCAGGCGGGACAGGTGAACAGTTTGCCACTGGAGGCCAATAGCTGATTGTATGTCTGGGGCGGCAGCGCCATGTTGCAACCCTGGCAGGAGCCGCCGACGATGGGGACCACGGCAGGCTGCTTGCCGCTCTTCATCAGCCGCTGATAGTACGGATGCGCGTTACTGCCGATTATTTGCAGGTGCTCCTCGACCCGCTTCGCAAGCACTGCAATTTCCTGCTCCAGTTGGGCTTGCTCCTTGAGGATCGCCCCCTCTTCGACCTGATAGCTCTCCAGCACTTTCCGATGGGTGCCGCGGCGCTCTTCCAGGCGCGGGTTCAGTTCCTCCTGCGCCACGCGCCGTTCGAGTATCTCGTCCTGAAGACGCGTATTGAGCCGACGCGCCTCGTCTACCTGCTTGCGCGCGGCCAGATATTCCTTTTGCGTCGTCACCTTCTTCATGTGCACTTCAAACTTCCCAATGGTATCCAGGGCGATCTTGATGGTCGTCTCGCGTTCCTGGATTTCACGCTCCAACTGCGTCCAGGGTTCCAGTACCTCATTCAACAGCAGTTCCTCGGCCTCCAATTGGCGTCTGGCGTCGGCCAATCGTTGGGGAATGCGCCGCAACCGCAGATTCAAATCGAAAATACTGGCATCCGTCTCACCAACAATCACCATGCTTTGCGATGCGTCGCTCATCGTTGTCGAACCTCAGGAATTACGGGATGGCATGTACGTGTGAGGGGCAAAAAAAAAGGTGCATCGCATCGATGCACCTTTCGCGTACTTTGCTCGCTGGTGTCGCCCCCACAGTCGTGGTGGTCATTGCTCGGGAGCAGACTTCCGCGGGCTCGGCTGTGGCCCCTGCCGGCTGGCTCTATCTGGCTATCCACGGGCTCTCGGTCATGTTTTTTGACAGATCGTGTCCGGCACGGCGGATGATGGGCCCACCTGGAGTCGAACCAGGGACCATCCGGTTATGAGCCGGACGCTCTAACCAGCTGAGCTATAGGCCCAAACAAGTTCGTCAATTCACTGGTCATCTCGACAATATAGCGCGACACAGCACCTTGTGCAAGGGCGTCAAGGCAACCAGCTCTGTCCGCACGCTCCTGGCCGCCATTCTCGCAATGTCATCCTTCCAGCGCACCGGTCATGGCACGCGGCTACCGGCGATGGGCGAGGTGGTTGTAGTCGCTGGGCACCTGATACAGCCGGTGCGTGACGGTGTCGATGGCGGTGAGCACGCCCCCGTATACACAGCCGGTGTCGATGCCATAGAGGCGCTCGTGCTGAAAGATACCTCCCGGCGGCAAGCCCATTGTGAGCGTTGGGGTGTGGCCAAAGTAGATCGGCTTGCCCTGCCAGCGCCCCGCATTGCGGAAGAACCGGTCGCGCACCCACAGCAATACGTTGGGATCCTGATCTTCCAGGCGGGGGACAGCAACGTCCAGGCCCGCGTGTACGTAGATGGCCGTGTCGTCCTCGTGGTACAGCGCGAGGGAGCTGAAGAACTCGGCGAAGCCGGGCAGCTCCCGCTCCCCTTCCGGGAGGCGCGGCCACTGGCGAGCTTCCTGGCCGTAGCTGGCCAGGGTCGTATCGCCGCCGTTGTAAAGCCAGATGGGCACCTCCTCGCGCAGCTTGATGGCGGCGGCCATCAGCGCCTCGTGATTGCCCATCAGCAGCCGGCAGGGGCGCTCATCCCTGAGTGTCTCCACGTAGGCGATGACCTGTGCGGACTGCGGGCCGCGGTCCACGTAATCGCCGAGAAACACCAGCTCTTCATCCGGGGGCAGCAGTGCGATCAGCTCCCGCAGGGGATTCAGGCAGCCGTGAATGTCTCCGATGGCAATGGGCATCGCGCTAGTGTTCTCACTCAAAGCGGTCTCAAAAATACCCGCGCGCCGCGCCCTTCGCGGCGCGCCGCCTCCTTTCCGGCGATTCTCCTGGGGGGCGCTTTGACTCCGCTCAGGACCATCAGGGAATCTGGATGCGGAAACCATTTTCCCGAGGAATAAGGGGAGCGCGGGTCCTGGTGGGGCGATGGCATGACGGTGGCGCGGCGTCGATGGCGTGACCGTGGCATGACCGTGGAAAATCAATCCGGGGCGAAGGCCAACTCGTAATAGGCAAACAGCGCGCTGCAAAACAAATCGAAGGTCTCCGGCGAGGGATATTGGGCGATTTCGTCGAGGGTTTCCAGAAGATGGTTCCAGTTCTCGAACGCGTAATGGGCCTCGTAGATCTTGACGCGAAT
>JACZVE010000073.1 GCA_022572825.1 SAR324 cluster bacterium | reverse complement strand
GTCGACCAGTGGTGAAGAATCAACGGTTTCAACGGTTCCAGGGGTTCCAGGCCGGTCTTGTTTCCCGGACCCCGGACGCGCCCTCGTTGAAACCGGACGCCCCTTCGTCGCGTAAGACCTTCCGGACCCCGGCGCTCGCGTTGAGGGGTACAGCGTGCGTGGGGCACCAAGGTCTGCCGGCGGCGCCCATCGGCCGAGCAGAGTCGGAACAGAAGAAAGGCACGTCAATGAATACGCGAATCGTCCTTGTGGCACTCTCGGCCTGCGCCGTGATCGGCGTCGCGGTCACCCGGAACGCGGCATCGGGTCCGCAACTGGCCGACCTGACGGCCCCGGACGTTCCGAGGTTGCTGGGCTACACGATGACCCGGCTTGCCGTTCCCCAGTTTGCCGGTGACGCCTTTGACGTGGCCATGCCGCTCGGTGGCGATCAGGTTGTCGTGAACCTCGATCCGTACTCGATTCGGTCGGACGACTTCCAGGTTCTCGTGGACCACGGTGACGGACAACTGGTTCCATTCGAGGCGCAGCCGCCGACGACGTACCGCGGCACCGTCGCGGGCGAGCCCGGCAGTTGGGCGACGGCATCGCTCATCGACGGCCAGCTTTTCCGCCAGCGCCCTGCGGCTCTCTTGGGAGGGGATACCCTTGCGCAGTTTGAGCACGCCGCGCTCGATCTTGGTTTCCAGCTTCTGGCATTCCTGGCATTGTACCAGGCGAATGTTGGGGTTGACCTTAAATAATTTGTCCAGAATGATCACCTCGGCCTTGCGGCGGAAGTCCGCGTCCACCCCCTTGCCGAAGTGGAAGGAATTAATGGCCAGCGTGGGTGTGCGGTCCGCCACCTTGCTGAGCGAACCGGCGATCAGCGAAATGGCCTCCTCGAGCTGAAAGAGCTTTTCGTCCAGCCGGATGGAGAACGTTTCGTCCACAATGGACCCGTAGTCGGCCTCCTTGGTTTGCTGCGGCTGCTGTGCCTGCGGTGGCTGCTGTGCCTGCTGTGCCTGCTGGGGCGCCTGCGGTGGCTGCTGCGCCAGCGCCGCCGGTGCCAGCGCCAGAGCGAGAGCCAGCGCCGCGATGTTGCGCAGCCACCCACGATAGATCACCGAGGGGCTCGGCAATCGCTTGGACATCGACCCTCCCTGGTCAATCACGCCGATCCTTTTCCGTATCGCTCCCGGCGCGCGCCCGTGCGCCAGGATGCTCGTTCTGCGGACGCTGCTTATTTGAACAGCAGTCCGTACTCCTCAATGCCGGTGGGCGGATTGGCCAGGATGATCTCTACCCGGCGGTTCCGCTCACGCGCCGCACGCAATTGCCTGCCCCGCAGCCGCTGGCCCAGTTCGTCGTCATAAGGCACTCGGGGCCGTTGGTCCGCATAGGCGCGGATCGAAAGCCGGTCCTCGGGCAGTCCGACACGGCGCAGGAACGCGGCCACGTTGGTCGCGCGCGCCGAGGAAAGCTCCCAGTTGGAGGGGAAGCGCCGTGTGCGGATGGGCACGTTGTCCGTATGGCCTTCGACTAGAATCAGGTCGCGCTCGTGCTCCTTCAACGTCTTCACCCGTTGGAATAGCGGTTCCAGGCGCCGCAGCGCGCGCCGCTGCAACGCGTCTTCGCCGGAGCGGAAGAGAAAATCCGACGGCAGCGTGATCACGCATTCCAGCTTGGAGTTGCGCAGCTCGAAGTTTTGATACAGCCTCCGGTTTTCCTCGAAGTACTTGGCCAGGCCGTTGCAGTTCTTCGGTGCCGTCGACAGGCTGGTGAGCAGCGCGAAGAAGGAAAACAGCAGCGCCATCAGATCGGCGAAGGTCAATACCCATTCGCCGCCGCCCTGGCCTGTTTCCTCCCGGTTCCTCAGCAGCGGTCTGGTCGCCATGGTTACAGCCCCAATTCACCCCGGGCCAGCGCCGCGCTGCGCTCCGCGCGCATGTGCAGCCGCCTTTTCTTGGAGAGATAAATCTGCAAATCCTGTTCGATGACATCCGGTCGCTCCCGCCGCTGCAGGTACAACACGCCCTCGCGAATCATCTCGTAGAGGCGGATGTAGCTTTCCTTATTACGCTCCAGCTTGGCCGCGACGGGCAGGAATATCAGTTGCGACAGCAACACCCCGTACAACGTGGTAATCAATGCCACGGACATGCCGCCCATGATGTCGCCGATGGTGGGATTCGCGCCGGCGGCTCGCCCCAGCAACAGGATCAGGCCCACGATGGTGCCCAACATGCCGAAGGCCGGGGCAACGCGCCCCATGTACTCCATGACGGAGATTTCGTGATTCTGCTGGTAATCGTAATTGTCGATTTCCGACCGGATAATCTCCTGGGCCATTTCCTCGTTGACCCAATCCACCTGGATGAAGTTGTCCATGGCATCGCGGAGAAAATAGATGGGAACCTCCGCAATGCGCTGGTCGGGAATGATCTCGTTGCGATAGCGGTAGTCGGCGAACTCCACCATGGCCTCGTAGACCGCCTCGAAGTCCTCCTCTCCGCGCTCGCGCGAGAACACCATCAGAATGTAGTAAAAAGTGCCGATGGCCTGACGGATGGGAAATGCGATCAGTATGGCGGCATAGGATCCGCCCAGCACGATCATGATGGACTTGATGTCCAAAAATCGCGTAATCCCTGCCTCCCAGGAGTTCTTGAAGGCTTCCAGGTCGCTTCGCAGTTGCTGGATCTCGGCGCGGTTGGCCCCTGCGAGCCGCCGCTCTTCGACCTGCGTCTCGAACGTAGTGATCTGGTAGACGTAGTAGTTGGAAAGATGATCCGGCCAGGTAATGCCGAAGATAATCAGAGACGCGCCGACCAGAAAGCCAACCAGCGTCCCGAGTCGATCCATCATGGCGTGCTCACCCGAGAAGTGTGTCTGCCCGTCTTGCCCGACGGGGGCCGTGCAGCGGCCACACAACTATCCATAAAAATCTTAAGCAATTCACATTCCAAATACGTAAATAATATAACGCCGCCGGCGCGCCGCCGGCTCCGTGCAAGCCGATCCGTGCGCCGGCGGCGGCCTGAATTCCATCCGGTGCGCGCAGCGCCGGCGCGATCCCGCCGGGCACGGCGGCCCCCCGTAACACGATGGGAGCTTCTCGCCGCACGGGCGCCCTGGCCCGGAACCCGCGGCCGGCCGCACTGGCTTTGCCGTGTTGCGATCGGCGGCGGAGGTGTCCAGAGGTGATCAGCGCCGGGCCAGCCCCAGCGCGCCGAGAAGCTCGTCGGCAAGCCACCCGCAGCCGACCGCGCTCACCTCCCCCTCCAATTCCACGCGGTAGGCGTCGTCCAGACGAATTTCCAACTCGCCGCCGGGCATCCGCACGGTCACTGGGCTGCGGCATAATCCCAGCCGGCAGGCAACCGCCGCGGCGGCACAACTGCTGGTGCCCGAGGCGTGGGTGTAGCCGGCGCCGCGCTCCCAGATCTCGATACGGACGCTGTGTTCCCCGAGCACCCGCAGGAACTGAACGTTGGTGCGCTGCGGAAAGCTGGGATGATGCTCGATCAAAGGGCCGACGGACCGCGCCAGCGCCGGGGTCGGATCGTCCGCCAGCACCACGCAGTGGGGGTTGCCCAGGTTGGCGGCGTTGATGGTGTAGGAAACCCCGTCCACCGTGAGGGATTCCCGCAGCACCTCGCGAGGGGGTCCGGACATGGGGATGCGGTCGCTGGTGAAGACCACCTGCCCCATCTCCAGCGCGATCCGTGCTCCATCCGGGCGCAGGACCCGCGCTCGAACGGTCCCTCCCGTAGCGTGGATCGCGAACGGCGAATGCGTGACGTACCCGCGTTCCCAGAGGTAGCGGGCGAAGATGCGCAGGCCGTTGCCGCTCTTGCCGCTTTCGCTGCCATCGGGATTGAAGATGCGCACCGCCGGAGGCTCCTCGGCCCTGCTCTGTAATTCCCTTTTGCCCAGCGGTCCGAGCAGTAAGCCGTCCGCGCCGATACCGCGCCGCCGCTCGCAGATGGCCCGCACGATCACCGGGTCCAGTGCACCGCGGAACCGCTGCGGCTCGATGACCAGATAATCGTTACCGAGCCCGTGGTATTTGCAATAATCGTAGCCAAGGCGCGCGGGATCTTGCGGAGGGTGGGGATTTCGCATCGCGGTGGCGGCCCCATGCCAGGGTGTTATGGGTAAGGGTGTAAGGGTTGGTAGCGCGGTGGCATGCGCTCATGCGGGATGATGAAGCAAACAACGGACGAAACACAATCGCCCCTGATCACGGCGGCCGATCCGCCCGAACACGTAGGTTCGGGTGTCAGGTTCCCCTCGCTGCGCGGACGGCGCCCCACCGCGCGCAACTCACATGCAGACCGCCCGTGAGGCCCCTCACACCTATTGCACGAACTGCCCGCGCGGTCATCGCCGCGGGTTCGCCTCGTCCGGCGCTATGGGCGGTGCCGCTTGCGGTGCTGCTGCTGGCCGCCTATCCGCCGCTGGAATGGCACGGCATCACCTGGCTCGCGCTCGCGCCGCTCATTGCCGGCCTGCGCGGTGATATGGGGAGCCCCGGGAGCTGGTTGCTGGCCGGCTGGAGCTATGGACTGGTGTTTTACGCGGCGCAGTTCGCCTGGCTGTATGGGGCGCTCGTGGTGCTGGCCGGCCTGCCCCTGTGGCAGTTTGTCAACTTCTTCGCGCTGCTCGTTGCCGTGTTGGCTCTGGTTCCCGCGGGCGTCTTCGGCCTGGCACGCTGGGGATGGACCCGCTATGGCGCGTCGCCCTACTGGAGCTTTCCCCTCCTGTTGGCCGGGCAGAACCTGCTGCTGGGCGTGTTTCCCTTCGGCGGTGTTGCCTGGGGTTCCCTCGCCGGCACGCAGTCCCATACCGTGGCCGCCCGCCTCCTTGTCCCTTGGATCGGCGCCGCCGGTCTCGTGCTGCTGCTGGGTCTGGTGAACGCCGGCTGGGCCTGGCTGATTGCCGGACTGCGCCGCAGGGGGGCGCGGAATCATCGATGCGGCTGGCTGGCCGCGGCGGCGCTGTCGGCGCTCACGCTGCTGTGTGCCTGGCCTGCGCCGCGGTTGGCGTTGCCGGAGGGTCAGGCGTCGCTGAAAGCCTTGCTCGTTCCCGGTGCGCTGACGCTGGCCGAACTGGGAGCCGAAGGCGGTTCCCGGACGGCCCTGCGCTACTATCTGGGCCGCACCCTGGCGGCCCTGGAGCGCGATGCGGCTTTCGCTGAGCCTGGCGCGCGGGTCGATTCGGCCGACCGCGCCGCGGAACGTGGCCTGGTGATCTGGCCGGAAAGCGCCGTTCGGGGCGATATCGCCCGCGGAAAAACCCTGCTCGATCTCTCCCGGTTGGGCGGACTGCTCGAGGTGGACCTCCTGTTGGGGTCCAACGCGCGCGTGCGAGGCCGTGACCATAATTCGCTCTACCTGGTGAACGGCGGCGTGTTCGATTTCTGGCGCTATGACAAGCGGCGCCTCGTGCCGTTCGGAGAGTACGTGCCCACGGGCTTTCGATGGC
This sequence comes from SAR324 cluster bacterium, assembly GCA_022572825.1. Taxonomy (GTDB): domain Bacteria; phylum SAR324; class SAR324; order SAR324; family JACQKK01; genus JACZVE01. The sequence goes on along the minus strand of JACZVE010000073.1, from coordinate 4,871 downwards.
TGTTTGGCAGCAAGGTCACCGCCGGTGAGGCGGATTATGCCGCCGGGGAGCGTCCGCCGGTGCTGGACTGGCGCGGTCACCGGCTGGGGGTGGCGATCTGCTTCGAAAGCGTGCTGCCCCGCCACGCCCTGGAGGCCGAGCACGCCGGGGCCGAGGTGCTGATCGTGGCGGCCAACGACGCCTGGCTCACGCCGTCCGGCCGCCGGCAGCACCTGCTGCTCAGCGCGCTGCGCGGGCTGGAGGTGGGACGGGACGTGCTGTTCGTCTCCAATCGCGGTGGCAGCGCCCATCTGCGCGCCGGCGGCGTGCTTGCCGCCGCGGAAGGGAATGCTCCGCCGATGTGGGTACGGGCGGCCTTGCGCCAGAGCCGCACGCCCTGGGCACGGTGGGGTTACGCGTTGCTGTTCGCCGCAATGGCGCTGGTTGTGTTGGCTGGCCTCGCCTTGCAGCGGGCGGCGGCATACCTGCGGGGCGCACGGCGGGAGCGGGGGTAATTTTCGCACTCCCGCGCGTTCCGCATGGGGATTGCATTCCCATGGGTAGGCTGAAACAATGGATGAGGGTGGAACGCCGGCCATCGCAGGCGGCTGACCGCTTCTCGTTGATCTCGCTGCGAGGCGTTACACAATGGAACAACCAACCGGGCCGCCATCGGCAACGGCAGGCGTGGATCGGGAATTGCCCGCCGATTTCGCCAACCGGATCGCCACCAAGATTATTTTTACCAATGAGCGCGAGCGCGACCCCGATGTGGCCTTGGAAAAAGTCGCGGACACGCTCTACCGCAACCTGGCGGGCCCCACGCGCATTCGATATTTCGTCGACACGACGGAAGTTCTGGAAAACGACTCCGAGACGGCGCGCTTTGCCGCGCTGTGCTGGGTGGCGATCGTGCTGGACAAGCAGGATGTGCCCCGCTACGAGAAGTTTGTCGACGATATCCTCGACGTGATGATCGAGGATCACCAAAAGGAGGCCAAACCGCCCTTTCAGGCGGAGTACCGGCGCCGGCACTTTTCCGCGTACGCACGCATCCTCGGCGAGGCCTTCATGGCCATGATGCAGATCAACAGCGAACTCTACGAGGTCGCCAGCCATGTATTTTCCCTGCTGATCCGCAAGGAAATGGAAATCGAGCAGGCCGCCAAGGAAAATCGGCAAAGCTCCGGGCGCAGGATTGCGCTGGCGACTGATGAAGCGAAGGGGCGCAAGGTGGGGAAGAAGCTGTTCGACGACCTGGTCGATTACGTACACGACCGGGGCGAACAGCGCACAGGCACCCTGAACCAGCAAAATCCCAACGAGTACGTTTCCATATTGGCGGATCGCCTACGCGGCACCCGCCGCTATGTGATTCAGGACATTCTCAATTCGCAAGCGCTCCTGCGACGCAAGGAGGCGGAGAAGGAATTGGGCGAACGGCTCGCCGGGGCGGAGGAAATCATTCTTGCCAAGGACGCGTTCAAGCGCGGGATCAACCTCTTCTGGATGGAAAGACAGTACAATTTCAAGTATCTGGCCGTGGAAAAGGTGCGCGTCACGATCCAGATATTGGCTGTGATCGTGGGTATTGTTTATTTTCTGATCGGCTACCTCGGCATTTTCGGCATGGAGTGGTGGGAAGGCGTCGTGGTTACCGTGGCCATGTATGTCTTCGCCCGCTTTTTCGGTTCCCGCCAATATTTCCGCAAGTTCTTCCCGGACGACGTGAGCAAAGAACTGGAGGTGGTCGTCGGCACATTCACCCCGACGATTCGCAAAATGTCCAAGGAACAGTTGGACGCCTTTCTGCATCGGCAGGTGCGCGATCCTGGCAACCTGAACCACATCACCCTCATGCCGGATTTCCTCAAGTATGTCTTTGCCGTGATACCGGATCGTAAAAACGTCGTGGTAGAGCGGGAAGACATCGCGGACATCCTCCAGAACATGGAAATGGACATCGCACGGGTGCTTCGCACGGCGCCTCCCGGCACTGTGGCGGGCCTCTGACTGCGACCCATCCCTCGTCCCGGGCGCTCACGCGCCGGAAATTTGCCACGAGGCGATGCCCGCCGCGATGCGCATGACCCCATCGATGGCCCGCCGCTGAGGCCGCCCTCGGATCCGGGCTCGCGCCCGCCGGCCCCCTGAAGATAACCTCATCCCCCAGCCTGTTCTCCCGCGGAAGAAGGGAGCGGCCGATAGGGATTCCGCGGGGAGACACCGGCCCGTGCGCCCCACTCCCTGCCATGATCACGCGGGGTGAGGGCAAGAACATTATCGGCAATTGATTGACAACGGGTCGCATCGGCAGCCTGAGCTGACCGACGGGGAGAGGCATCAAACAATTCAGTGCGCCCGGCAGGTGCGACGCGCAATGCGTTCACCGAGTGCTAGTGGAATTGCACGTACTCAAAATCGAGGGGCTTGCCACCGAAGCCGCGCGTGGGCGGCGCAATCCAGGCCGCAACCTTTCCTGGCTCGTAAACGGGTATCATGGATCGCTGCACCAGCTCGTAATCGGCCGTTGTGGGCAACCATTGGGCGGCATGCGCGTCGTAGGTCTGCTGGTCGATCGGGTTGCCCTGGATATCGTAGTGTTGGTCCGCGAATATGCCGACCTTGCGGTTGAACCGGATACTGGGCAGCGTCAGGCGCGCGGCCAGTTCGTACTCTTCCAGGACGCGGTTCCAGCGTTCCAGCACCCGCCCGCAGTCGTCCATGTAGGCATCCAGCAGGCAGGCGTTCATGGCCCGGCGCAGGGGAATCTCCCTGGTGGTCCAGCCGCCGTTTTCGAACACCTTGGCGGAGTAGGCCTCATCGAGCGCCAGATGATTGCCGTAGCGCTTGTCGTCGTTTTCATTGAAGCGTCCTTTCAGCCCCGCCGCGAAGTACGTCGCGGCATTGGAGGAATCCTCCCCGCCGAACAGGTCGTAGCTCGCCGAGCTCCACTCGTTGACGTACTTCTGGATCACCTGCAAGGGGATCGCGCCGACGGATTGCGGATCCGTCCCCGCCTTCATCAATTCGGCGGTGCGGCGTACGACCCGGGCGATGCCCGTCTCGCCGACGGCCATATGGAATGCTTCCTCCATCAGCATGAACTGGGTCGTGCGTGCCAACGGGTCGAAGGCGCTTTCGGCCAGGGAGCAGAGCTGATACTTGCCGTCGCGATCGGTGAACGTCGTGAAGCAGTAAAGCGCCAGCCAGTCCTGGATCGGCTTGTTGAACGCCTGCAGGATGCGCGGATGATCCGCGTGGCCGGAGCGCCGCTCCAGCATTTCCTCCGCCTCGTCGCGGCCGTCCGCACCGAAGTGGCTGTGCAGGAGATACACCATCGCCCACAGGTGGCGCGCCTCCTCCACGTTGATCTGGAACAGATTGCGCAGGTCCAACAGGCTGGGCGCCGTCTTGCCGAGCAGGCGCTGCTGCTCCACCGAGGCCGGCTCCGTGTCGCCCTGGGTGACGATCAGGCGGCGCAGCTCCTTGCGGTGCTCGCCGGGCACCTGATCCCAGAGATCCCGCCCGATGTAGTCGCCGAAGTGGATCTTGTCCTGCTTGCGGGGATTGGCGAGGAAGATCCCCCAGCGATAATCGGGCATCTTCACGTAATCATACACCGCCCAGTCCCCCGCGCCGAGGCCCACCGCCGTGCGCAGGTAAATCCGATCCTCCTGGTAGCCTTCCGGCCCTACTTCCCGCCACCAGTCGAGAAAGTCGGGCAGCCAGCGCAACAGGGCGCGTTGCAGCTTGGGATTGTCGGCTAGATTGACGTTGTTTGGGATCGTGTCCAGCATGGCTGCTCACTCCGGGATTGGATCAGGTACGGCGGGGATCGAATTCGGGCCTGTTCGGCTGCCCGTACAGGGTCAGTGCGCCCCGTTCGCCCGTCGCGTTTGGGCGGTGGAATATCCAGTTCTGCCAGGCCGAAAGCCGCCCGAATATCTTGGTTTCCATGGTTTCCGGTCCGGCGAAGCGCAGACTGGCCTCCATGCCGGTCAGGGCATCGGGGGAAAAGCTGGCGCGCTCCTCGACGGCGAGCCGCACTTCGTCCTCCCAGTCCAGCTCGTCCGGAGCGAAAGTGACCAGCCCCGCCACCAGGGCCTGTTCCGCGTTCAGCACGGGCTCGCCCCGCAGCTTGAGCCCCTCCACCCGATCGGGGTCGTGCAGGAAACGCTGGGCGAGGCGGCTCAGGCCGTTTCCCATGGGAAACGCGCCGCCGTTGAGCGGCGAGAGCGCGATCCGCGCGGGGTGTTCCGAATCGTTGAGCATGTAGATGCGGTCCGCCGCCAGGGCCACCTCGAACAAGAATCCTCCGAAGCACGAGCCGCTATCGACGAGGCAGAACAGGGAGCGGGCGGTGAGTTCCAGACGCTTCAGCACCCGCCGGATCAGCAGGCGCACCTCGCGCAGGAACCAGTCGTCCGCCCCGCCCCGCAGTTGCCGGTCCAGGGCCATCACTTTGTCCAGGTTCCCTTCGGCCCGGATTTCGATCACGCCGATCGTTTCAAAGTTGAAACGCAACTCCACCAGCGCGTCATCCAGTTCGCGAAACAGGGCCAGCGGATACCAGCCGCATCCGGCCTGTGCCGCCTCCGCCGGCGACCGGGCCGAGAAGCAAGCGCACGAACCATTCGCGCGGCGATACGTGAAATCTCCGTTATCTCGTCCTTATGCAAAACCGTCAGGTCTTTTTCGGAGAGCACCTCATTCGCGCTGCCCCCGATACGCGTCACCTGAACCAGAATATTTTCTGAGTCGGGGGCGTGCTCAGCCGTCAGCATCGCGCTCGGCGCTCGTCCGAACTCGCGCATCTGACCGAACTGGCCGTTCCCGGAATTTCTGGGCGGCCCCGTTGGTATCGGCTCGAACTCCCAGAACCGCTCGAA
>JACZVE010000072.1 GCA_022572825.1 SAR324 cluster bacterium | reverse complement strand
GGCCAACCGGCCACGATCCCGCCGTCGCTTCAGGCGCGCCAGTTGGGATCGGCGCGCATCTCGGCAACGATCCAAGCGCGGAACAGGGCGATCTTCGGTTGATCCGCCCGCTCCTCCGGGTAGACCAGGTAATAGTCCATGCGGTCGGGCAGGGCCTGCGGAAAGGGCCGCACCAGCGCCCCGGAGGCCAGGTCGGCGGCCACCAGCGGCTCGCGGCTGATGGCGACTCCCTGGCCCATGATCGCGGCCTCCAGCGCCAGGGCGTAATCGCTGAAGCGCGTGCCGCGGGAAGGGTCCACCCCCTCCACCCCATGGGCCTTGAGCCACAGGCTCCACTCCACCTCGCGGCGGCTGTGCAGCAAATGGTGAAAGCGCAGGTCGGCCGGCGCCCGCAGCGGATGCGGGCCTGCCAGCAGCGCCGGACTGCACACCGGGAAGAGCTCCGCATGGGTGAGAAAATCGCTGCGCAGGCCGGGGTAATCGCCCTCTCCCTGCCGCACCGCCAGATCCACGGCCTCCCGTCGGAAATCCACCAGCTCCGGCGTAGCGCTGATGCGCACGTCGATCTCCGGGTGCCGTTCGGTGAAGCGGCCCAGGCGCGGAACGAGCCATTTGGCCGCGAAGGCGGGAAAGGTACTGATGGTGAGGGAACCCGTCTCTTCTCCGGATAGCAAACCTTCCGTGGCGGCGGATAGAATCTGGAACGCCTGTCGCACCTTGGGCAACAACGCCTGCCCCGCCTCCGTGAGAACGATCTGCCGGATCAGGCGCCGAAACAGCGCCACGCCCAGCTCGGCCTCCAGCGCCTTGACCTGCTGACTGACCGCGCCCGCGGTGACGGCCAGTTCCCGCCCCGCCTCCTTGAAGCTCAGGTGCCGCGCCGCGGCCTCGAAGGCCCGCAGCGCATTGAGCGACGGCAATCGATAAGCCATGGCCATAACGTAGAATATCTATCGTATAGTGTCAAGATATGTCGTTTGTAAATCCCAATATATAGGCGCTATACTAAAGGTGTAACCAGTCAAAAACTGATGTATATATACAAGGGTGTCAGCCATGTCGATGGAAATGATGAGCTATCCGTTCACGGTGAGCCGCACCTGGGCGCGACACAACCCCACACTGGAGGGCTATGGCCCGCCCGCCGATCAGGGCAGGCGACCCCGCGAGACGGAGTCGGGCGAGCCGCTACCGCGGCGAATCGTGCCCATTCCGAAAGCTTCACGGGACTCTCAGCCGCATGCCGGGCAGTTGCCCACGCCGCCCCGCGATGCGCGCGCTGCCGACGCGGGAGTGCCCTTTTGGGCGCTCGACCCTGCACAGCAGTGGGAATACGAGCGCAAGGGCAAGCGCCTCCATGCGCGAACCTCGGCACACGTCCTCGGTATTGCCGCCACGGTGATTGGCGAATTGGTTGTGCGTGTGGCCCGCTCGGTGAGTGCCGTTGCGGTCTCCGCCAACCAGGCGGCGGGTCGGCTGAGCGAGAATCGCCCGGCGACCCCCAGCGTGCTGCGGCGTCCAGCCGATTACGAGCAGCGCCGCGAACCCTTCCTGGGCAAACGGCTCTAGCGGCCCCGGCTGCGCAGCTTGTCCTTGAGTCGGCGCAACTCGGCTTCCAGGGGCGGCTCGCCACCGCCCGGGCGCGTTCCCCGCTCCCGCACGCGTTGCTTGAGACGCCGCAGCTCGGCCTCCACGGCAGCGGCATCGCTGCCCCCTGCGCCGGATGGGCCGGAACCCCGCGCCGTGCGGTCACCCGCTCGCGCCGAGCGTTGGCCAGCCGTGGAATCGTCCGGGCCGTCGCGTGGCCGCGAGTCATCGTTGCCCGCCGGCGATTGCGGCGCGGCGCCCGCGTCGTCCCATGCTTCCAGCGCCTGCCGAAAGACCGTCTTGGCCCATTGCAGAAGTGCCTCCAGCAACTCCTCAAAGGGCTGCCGCAGGCTCACGCCGAAGCGGCCCAATAACCGTTCCACGTCACGCAACAACTCGTCCATGCGCTCCGGCCCGGAGTCGGCCCCCTGCGCCTCGCCCCCGCGGGCCCTGCGGCCGCCGCGAAAGGTGGAATGGCTCGTACGCCAGCCTGCCTCCGCACCGGGCCGCGCCCCGTGTGCGTGCATTTGGGGGCCCGCGCCTGCCCGCCGCATGCGCTCAGCCCGCCGCTCGGCGTCGTAGCGCTCGCGGCGCGCCGTATCGCTGAGGGTCTCGTAAGCCTGTGCGAGCAGGATAAATTTCCGCTTGAGCGCCTCTTGTTCGGCCGGCGGGAGGTCGGGGTGGGCGTCCGGGTGGGCGCCCTTGGCCCGGTTGCGAAACGCCTGCTTGATCCGCGCCGGGGTGGCGTCCGGGCGCACGCCGAGCAAGTTGTAATAATCGACCATGTCCGTTAGAGTGGCCTCGATCGCAGCCACGGAGGCCGAGGCGTCGCGAAAGACACCGAGAAAGCGGCGCAACACCCCGCCCCGAGCGTCCCGCAAGAGCCGGAAAGGATGCCGGTGTTACCTGCCAAAGATCCACCCTAAGAGGAAGCGCACAGGGATGTCACGCATACTTTACGTCGATCTGGAAACGAAATACGCGGCTGATGAAGTCGGAGGATGGGGCAACATCATGGACATGGGTATGTCTGTCGGCGTGCTCTACGATACCGCGGACGAGGGCTTCCATGTCTACCTGGAGCACCAGGTAACGCCGTTGATCGCCCATCTGCGCAAGGGCGACCTCATCGTGGGCTTCAACCACCTGGAGTTCGACCTGCGGGTGCTGGCCGGCCATCAGCCCACGCAAGCGCTGCGCCATCAGCTCTATCTGGAACTGCGCAGCCTCAACCACTTCGATATTCTCACCGAGCTGAAAAAGCTCCTGGGCCACCGGTTGCGGCTGGATTCGATCGCGCGGCCCACCCTGCAGACGGGCAAGTCCGCGGATGGACTGCAAGCCTTACAATGGTACCGGGAAGGGCGGCTGGACCTGGTTATCGATTACTGCAAGCAGGACGTGGAAGTGACCCGGCGCATATACGAATACGCCCTGGAGCATGGGCAGTTGCTGTACGACAGCAGAAGCGGGATCAAGACCGTGGTTTTGCATTGGGGTGTTTCAGAGCCACAAGCGGACCCCTCGGAACAGATGACCCTATTCGAATAGCCCGTCGCCCCTGCGCGCCTTCTCCTCATACAATTCCAGATTGGTGCGCAGATTTTCCACCATTTCCTCCAGACCCGGCTCCACCTCGCTGAGCAATTCGAAAAGCTCCATCGCGGCAAAGCGGATGAACCCCGCCTGTGCCGCATTCAGCTTGACCGTTTCCGGGTCGTTCAGCGGCCCTACGGGAAAGTTGTGTTTCTTTTCCAGCACACCCTGGGACCAAAACTCCATCATCACCCGCCGGCCCCATACCATTGCCTCGGGAAATGGTTTGGACGTGTTGGCGATATCGGCGGCCTTCAGCAATGCTCGCTCGATCCACCCCAGAAAGTCCGGGTCCGAGAAATCGTGGCTATGGTTGGCGAGGTACGCGCGGAACTCGTCCATGAACTGCTGGTGCAAGGCGAAATCCGTCGCCAGCACGAGCTGCTCGATGATCCTGAGCCACGCCTGGGCCTTCTTTTTACCGAAGGGCAGGAACAAATCGTAGGCCGGATCGGCCAGGATCTCGACGGTTACCTTATAGGAATGCTTTTCCAGCACCGCCTCGTTGTCATACTTTTTTGCGAGCGGCGATTGGGTCTGTACCTCCCATTGATTGTTGTGGCCGGGATGTTCAATGTCATGAATCAGCGCCGTCAGCATTAAAAGGAAACGGCGATAAACCGGTAACTTGACGCGAAGGACGGGCCGGGTGATCATCCAACCAATGGTGTTCACCGTGTCCGCGGCGTGGTGAAAGTTATGATAAGGATTCTGCTTGTAGTGGCGGCTGACCCTTTCGATCAACGCACGCAACTTGGCCGCATCCACGCCCAGCTGCTGCGCTGACCCCTCCTGCGCAAACAGCGAGTCGACGTAGTCCACCAGCTCGGATTTTGTGCGCATGCCTAGAATGGAGGGATTGCGCTCAATGCTTACGCTTCTTCCCTTGCCACCCGCCACGACTGGCTGTACACGCGCGCGATTCTGCGCCATTACGCGTTTCGGATAGATAATAGGATTGACATCGATCTGCTAAATTAAACTATTTCCAACACGCTTGCAAAGGTTCATGTCACTCGACGGTAGCAAGTAATTGTAGCACATTTCATACCTAACCGAGCGGAGCGCCTCGGCAGACTTCCGCTTGACGACCTTACCGTTTCGGCCGGTGGCTCCATGGCGTTACACGAAAGCCAGCCGCAAATGAATCCTACCGTGGATGCAGCGGACGCCACGGCACTGAATCTGCCCGTTTTGCGGGTGGAATCGCAGTTTCGCCAGGAGACCCGCGGTCTGCAACGGGAGGAGAGAGACAGATACAGCAACTATCTGTGGAACATGATGCGCCTGGATATGGGACCACGCTTCACCATCGGCGATCTTGTGGGGCCCAACCAGGATGCCGAATTGCAATACGCTCACGAATCCGCACTGAACTCCAGCGTCAATTACTATCATAGGAAGTCGGACCACACTGAACTGCGCCAGGTGCTGAAATTTTATACCGTCTACTTGATGCAGCAGGCGCGCAAGGAGGCCGATCCGGCCAAGCAGCAGTTTCTGCTTTTCAAGGCTGTCGACCTGGCACGCATGATCGTTCAGTATTCTCCCCGGACAGCCAACGCGGATGCCGAGGCACTCGTCTTTGGCATCATGGTCGCGATTAACAGCGCGTACGGCTCTCAGTGGGCTACCTACGCCCAGCGCGAGAAGGAAATTTTTCACCTCATGCGCCGGTTGGAGGTTTCCCCTCAGGACCTTCAGTTGCGCCTGCGGCTGGGCGAGGCGATGATCGCGCAATCCAGCTACTTCGATGCGCTGGTGCAATACCACACGCTGCTGCGCATCCTGCTGCGGCGCGGAGAGCAAGCCAATCGCCAGCGCGGTTGGGTGATTGCGCGAATCGGCGATCTGTTTCAGGAGCTTTCCCAACTGACCGCGGCGCGGCTGCGGGACGCACGCAAGATTCGCACGTTCATAGAACGCTTCAACCGCGACTTTGCCGAGCGGGGGCGCGAACTGCCGCGTCTGCAGGCGATCAACGTGGCTCAGGTCGACCGCGTCCGTTACGCATTGATGAGCGAGGCCAACCGCTGGCATCTGCAGGCCGGCGCATCGCCGCTGCTGGACCGCCGCCTGCGCGCCAACCTATACGCCAAGGCGGGCCGGAACCTTAATGCGATGGGCCAGTACAAGGCCGCCCTGCGTGCGTTGGAGGAGGGCTACCCCAACTGGCGCGGCGTGCGCGAAACGCCCGGCACGTTGCGCGAGCAGGCGGAATACCTCAAACAGGTCACGACGGCGGCCATCAACCTCAAGCGGCGCGCACCGATGGCCTGGGCGACGCGCGAGTCCTCGGAGGTCAACGGCAAGCTAGCTGCCATCGATGCCGAGCAGCGGGAGCGCGACAAGGCGCGCGCCGCCCTGCTGGGCTGAGCGCTTTTCCCGGCCATCAGGCCTCCTGCTCCTCGCGCCGTTTCTTCATCACTTTGCCCGCCAGTTGGAGCGGCACCTCATCGTAATGAGAGAAGTTCTGCGTAAAATAGCCTTGCCCGGAGGTCATTGAGCGCAGCTCGGTGGCGTAGGATAACGCTTCGCCCATGGGCACCTCGGCCCGCACGACCTGATTGCGGCCACGGCTGTCCATGCCGAGCACCTTGCCGCGGCGGGAATTGATGTCGCCCATCACATCGCCCATGTAATCCGCCGGGACGATGATCTCCATCTTCATTACCGGCTCCAGCAGCACCGGCTTGGCCTGCTCCATCGCTTTCTTGAAGGCCATCGAGCCGGCGATTTTGAAGGCCATTTCGGAGGAGTCCACGTCGTGGTAGCTGCCGTCGTACACCGTCACCGCAATGCCGATGACGGGAAAGCCGGCCACGATGCCCTTGCTCAATGCATCGGCTACTCCCTTTTCCACGGCCGGGATGTAGTTGCGCGGAATGACGCCGCCCACGATAGCGCTTTTGAAGGCCATTTGCTCTTCTTGTCCGTTGGGCTTGATCTCCAGCCAGCAGTCCCCGTACTGGCCACGTCCGCCGGTTTGTTTCTTGTATTTGCCTTGCGCCTTGGCGGAAACGCGGATCGTCTCCCGATAGGGCACGTGGGGCTTTTCATAGCGCGAGGTGATGTTGAACTCCCGCTTTAGCCGCTCCTTCACCATCTCCAGGTGAATTTGCCCCATTCCGGCCACCAGAGTGTCGCCGGTCTCCGCATTATGTTTGAAGCTCAGGGTCGGGTCCTCCTCCATCATCCGGCGCAGGGCCGTACCCAGCTTTTCCTCCTCGCCCTTACCGGAAAGTTGTAGCGCATAGGTCAGCACCGGCTCCGGAAAGGCAATAGGCGCAAACTCCACTTTATGGTTGGTGGCGCAGAGGGTATGGCCGGTGCGCGTTGCGGCCAGTTTGGGCAACGCGCCCACCTCGCCGGCCTGAAGCACCTTGACCTCGGTCTGCTCCTTGCCCACCAGCCTGTAGATATGGGCGGGCCGCTCCGAATCACCCGTGGCGGGGTTATGAATTTCGTCGGCGGCGTGCAGCTCGCCGGACATAACCTTCACGATGCTCAGTTTTCCGGAGTACTGGTCCACCTTGGTGCTGAACACCAGCGCCGCGAAATCATCGTTTTCGAAGGAGTCGGGCACGTAGCCGTCCGGTGCTTCCTCCAGCCCGCGGAGCTGGGCGCGCCGGGCGTCGGCATCCGGCAGCAGGTTCACCAGCGCGTCCAAAATGCGGTCGATACCGATATTCCTCGTTCCCGAGGCGGCGAACACCGGCACCAGACCGCCCGCGGATGTGCCTGCCCGCAGGCCTCGCTCGATCTCGTCAGGTTCCAGGGATTCGGATTCCAGATACTTCTCAAGCAGCTCGTCGTCCGCCTCGGCGGCCGATTCGACGAGACGGTAGCGGTACTCTTCCGCCCGGCCGCGCAGATCGGCAGGCAGGTCCACAACCTTCGGCTTGTCCGCGTTGGCGTAATCGTAGGCCTTCATTTCGATGAGGTCCACCACGCCCTGCAGGTGCTCTCCGTGGCCCAGGGGCACCGTGACGGGAACGAAGCGGTTGCCGAAGGCCTCGTTCAGTGCAGCCAGGCGCGCGTCAAAGTTCGCCTGCTCGCGGTCCAGCTTGCAGATCACCATCAGGCGTGGGGTACCGCGCCGCTCCAGGAACTCCCAGAGAAATTCCGACTCCCCTTGGATGCCCGGCTCCGCGCTGGCCATCATCAGGGCGCCATCGGCCACGCGGACGGCAGCCACCGTGGCGCCGACAAAATTCATGGAGCCGGGCACGTCGATGAGGTCCACCGAATGGTCTCGCCAGGTGAAGTGCCCCACCGCGGAGTGCGTGCTGGATTTGCGTTCCTTCTCGTCCGGCTCGTAGTCGAGCGCGGAGGTGCCGGCGTCCACCGATCCCAGCCGCTTCACTGCGCCGGCACGATGCAAAATGGCCTCGGCCAGCGATGTCTTGCCGGCACCGCTATGTGCGATCATGCCTATCGTGTACACACCCATTGGCCATTCTCCTGGACTGGACGTGAGCGGTGAGGCGCACGCGGGCTCTGCCATCGGCACGCGTGTCCGGCACGATCCATGTTGCAACGAGTAAGCGCCCGGTGCGCATCGTGGCGCTGAATTTCCGCACTGTCAAAAGGGGTGTGGTGGGACGACCCACGGTCCGGCCGCTGCCCCGATTTCATCTGATCGCCCATCTTTTTGAGGGAGTGAGAATAGCGGAAGGGCCGGGGAAAGTAAAGCGACGGCTGGCCGCTGAGGTAAGGGGGAAACGGCGTCCTGACGGGCCATCCGCTGCGGCCTTGCCGCCCATTTCCGCACGGCGTGGATGTAAGGCCGGCGTCCGGGGATCAGGCCGCGGGAACGATTTTCTTTTGCAGGAAGCTGTACCAGTTGGTCCGGCTGTACAGCACCTTGTCCAGCGCATAGAGTTGGGCCTTGTTGAGGGCGATGGCCTCTTTGAGGATTTGCGGCGACTTGATGTTCCCTTCGGCGATGAGGGGTTTGCGGGTGAACTTGGCCACCCACTCCAGGAGCGTCTCGTCGTTTTCGAAGAACTTGTTGAGCACGTGGATGCTCACCGGGTGCAGCAGATCCGTCTTGGCGGCGACCAACACCTTGATCATGCCCTTCAGGTCGTCCTCGGTAAATCCGTCCTCCAGTTTGTCGTGAATGGAGAACAGGTAGGAAATGGGAATCTTCGGTGAAATTCGTGACTTGATGGACTTGATGATCCGCACGCTCAAGTGCATGCGCTGCTCGACGCTCCCCCCATAGTCGTCGTAGCGATTATTGTATCGGGTGGAAAGACACTGGTCCAGCAGGTATTGCTGGCCGCCGTTGATCTCGATCACATCCACCCCCGCCTCCTCGGCCCGCTCGGCGGCATGAACGAAGTACAGCACGATCTCCTCCGCGTCGCCCTCGTCGAATTCACGGCTGACGTCGAAATCCTTGCCGAAGTTGATGATCGAGGGTCCGATCGGCTGTTCCCCGATGATCTGCTCCGAGGCGCGCGCGCCCGCGTGTGCCAGACGCAGCCCCACGGTGGCGCCCTCGGACTGAATGGCCTTGACCAGTTTTTGCACGCCCTCCAAATGGCGTTCGGAATTGAGGCCCAGTTGATTGGCGTTGGCACGGCCCTGCTGTGCCACATAGGCCGACTCGATTATCACCAACCCCACCCCTTCACGGGCCATGGCGACGTAGTAGTCCATCATCTGCGCGGAGACCGTGCCATTTTTCTGCGCCTGGTTTTCGATAAAGGGAGACAATACGATGCGGCTGCGCAGCGCCAGATTGTCCAGTGCCACCGGATCGAACATGGTGTCCTTTCGCTCAGGAGATCGAGTGTGCGCCGGGGCAAAGCCGGCCCTGGCATGGCGGTGATGATTCCGCGGTGATGATCCCGTGGAGAGCCGCGGGCCGGGGTCAGCGCGCGCCCCGCGCAGTGAGCCCGGAGCGGCCGAAGCGTGCGCCGAGCTCGCGCTCTACGTCCTCCGGTGTAATGCCCGCGCTGGCCATCCAGACCAGCAGGTGAAACTGCAGGTCCGCCAACTCGCAGGTCGCAGCGCCGCGCTGCCCATTCTTTGCCGCCAGCAGTACCTCGCAGCATTCCTCGGCGATCTTCTTCAGCATGGCGTCCTGGCCCTGCGCCGCCAGACGGGCCACATAGGACCGCTCCGGATCGCTTTGATCGAGCCGCTCCAGGATCACCCGGTACACCTGGCCTAAATCCTTCCTGGCTGCCATGCCTGGCCAACGCCTCTCGACCGATAAGTGGCTGAAAAAGCAAAGTTTATTCCAATCGAGGGCAAACGGCAAGTGAAGGCGCCGCGCGGTAAGCGGCCTTCGGGGCGGTGGCTCCTGCTTTCGGTCGCTGCCGGATTCAGGTCTAATGAGCGATGCCACGCCATTCCCGCTGTCGCTACCACGGAGCCGCAGGTGACATGATCCGCCGAGGGAAAATGCGATGGAATCGCAACCGCCGCCGAGTGGCGCTGTTGGCGGCGGTGTTGACGGGCGCGCTGGCGGCGATGCTGCTGTCCTACCCCTGGCCCATGCGGCAGGCGCCGCCCGTTGCTTCTCACCGGCAACACTTCGCAGCGCTCGCCGACGCAGCGGAGCGCGCATGGCCGCCCGCCGGGTTCCGGGCGCTGCTTCTGTCCTCCGCGCCGGCCAGGGTGATCGATGGCGATACCTTCGAGGCGGACATCGACGGCGACGGACGGCTGGAATTTCCCCGCGAGCGCGTGCGGCTGCTCTACGTGGACGCCCCGGAGCTGAGCGAATCCCACAAGGGCAAGGACCCCCTGCACGGATTGCCCGCGCGCGACTTTCTCGCCGCCGCGCTGGCCGAGGGCAAGCTGCGCCTGTTCGTACCCGTTGCGCAGTCCACGGGCAAATATGGCCGCACACTGGCGGTGGTGCACGCCGGCGAGCGCAACGTCAATCTGGCGTTGATTCGCGCGGGCCACGCCTATTTCGACACCCGCTTTCAATTCCCCGCCGCCTACGCGCGGTACGCGGCGGCGGAGGGCGAGGCCTTCGACGGGCGGCGCGGTATCTGGGCCACCGCGGATTCCCGCGGGCGGTATCTGGCGCGGCTGCGGCGCGAGCACAAAACCCCGGCCGGCCGCACGAATTCCCGCTACGTACCCGGCGTGCAGTCTGCGCCCACCTTCCAGCCCCGGCGCTATTTGGGTAGATACGTCCA
>JACZVE010000071.1 GCA_022572825.1 SAR324 cluster bacterium | reverse complement strand
GAGAGCGGCAATTATCGCGACGCCGCTCGCAACTACGTGACGTTGTCCGAACTGTACCCCGATTCCGCGCTGGCGGAGGAATCGCTGTACTGGGCGGCCAGCTTGTACCACCACTATCTGCACGACTCAGCGCAGGCGGCCTCGCATTACCAACATCTCGTCTTCACCTATCCCGATGGGCATTACTTCCTGGAGGCCAAGGAGAACCTTGCCGCCATCTACGAGGAAGACAAGGCGAGCCGTCATCGCGCATTGCAGATCTACGAACAGCTGCTGCTGGCGGACGAGATGAAGGAGCGCCGGGATTTCCTGCGCACCAAGATCGCCGCGCTCAATATGCGCATGGGCAAGATGGACCAGGCGCGGCTGGGGTTCCGGGATCTGCTCGTGCAGCATCCCAAGTCCAACTACAGAGCCGAGACCTACTATCTGATCGGCTACAGCTATTACCTGGAAAAGCGCTACGAGCTCGCGCTATACGTGTTCCGGCAGACGCTAAAGGACTTTGCCGGCACGCCGATCGCCACCCGGGCCCAGTACTTCATCGCCGACACCCTGGAGGAGCAGGGAAAGATGCGCGAGGCCCTCAAGGTCTACGAGGCGCTCAAGGATACCTATCCCAACCCGCGCATCGTGGAAAACCGCATCAGGACCCTGCAGGCCCGTATCCGCCGGGGTGTGCGCTAGCAACGGAGCAACGGGGTAATGAGTGGTGAACTGCCAGCCGACTCGGCGACGACGGGCCGGCTGATCGAGCTTCCGCTGGGGCGGATCGAGCCCAATCCCCGTCAGCCGCGCAAGCGGTTTCCGGCGGAGCGGATCGAGGCGCTGGCGGAATCCATCCGCGCGCAGGGGGTCATTCACCCATTGGTGGTGCGGCCGCACCCGGAGGCGCCGCAACGCTACCAGCTGGTGGCCGGTGAGCGCCGGCTGCGCGCGGTGCGGCTTTTGGGTTGGCAATGGGCGCCAGCCCTCGTTCGCGAGGTGCCCGACGAGCAGTTACTGGAGGCCGCGCTGGTTGAAAATCTTCAGCGCGAGGAGCTGACTCCCATAGAGGAGGCCACCGCCTATCGCACGCTGCTGGATCAGTACGGATACACCCAGGATACCCTGGCAGGCCAGGTCGGCAAGGACCGCTCCACGATCGCCAACCTGGTGCGGCTGCTCTCCCTTCCCCTTTCCCTGCAGGAGGACCTGGAGGCCGGGGGGCTCACGACGGGCCACGCCCGCGCGCTGTTGGCCATCCCGGAGCCGGACCGGCAGGTTGCCCTGCGCAACGTGATCGTGGAACGGGGACTCTCCGTGCGGGAGACCGAACGCCTGGTGAATCGGGCCCGCAAATCGGGGACGAACGCCACGGATGGGCGGCTTGCGAAGCAGGCTGGCGGTGTGGAGTTGCCGACCGGCCTGGCATTGCAGTTTCAGGCGGTGCAGGAGATGCTGGAAAGGCGATTTTCCACGCGCGTCATTATCCGCCGCGGCGAGCAGGGCAACGCCGCCACGGAGGCAGGGCGCATAGAAATCGAGTTCTACTCCTTGGACGATTTTAACCGTCTCTACGAGCTGCTGGTGCGGTAAGCGGCCGCAAGGGTGGAAGGCGGCCCTCGCAGGCGGCCCGCGAACTCCGCAGAAGATCAGCGCCATGAGCAAAGACATCCGCAACGTCAAGACCACCAGCTTCCTGGGCCAAGGTACGGAGCTGGACGGCTGCCTGGTGGTACAGGGTGGCCTGCGCATCGATGGCAAAGTGCGCGGCTCCATCAAGAGCGGATCGGTCGTGACCCTGGGTGATACGGCACACGTCGAGGCTGACATACAGGCTCACGCCGTGATTTCCAGCGGCAGAATCGAGGGCAACATCGTCTCGGACCAGCACGTGCAACTGAGCTTGCCGGGTTCCGTGAAAGGGTCGATCCAGACGCGCGAGCTGATCTTAGAGAAGGGCGTGTACTTCGACGGCTCCTGCAAAATCATCGAGCCTAAGTCCTAGCGCATCCGCAATGCATCTGGTCGTCGGTACTTCCGGACACATCGATCACGGTAAGACTACGCTGGTCAAGGCCTTGACCGGCGTGGACACGGACCGCCTCGCCGAGGAGAAGGCGCGCGGCATCACGATCGACATCGGCTTTGCCCACTACACGGACGACGCGGGCAACGAGATCGCCTTCGTGGACGTGCCCGGCCATGAGCGGTTCGTGCACAACATGCTGGCCGGCGCCGCCGGCATGGACGCCGTGGTGATGGTGATCGCGGCCGACGAGGGCGTCATGCCCCAGACCCGCGAGCACCTGCACATATGCGATCTGCTCGATATCCGGCAGGGCATTATCGTCTTGAGCCGCACCGACCTGGCGGACGAAGAGCTGCTGGAGCTGTGCGCGGAGGACGTGCGGGAGACGGTGCAGGGCACCTTCCTGGAAGACGCCCCGATCGTTCCGGTCTCCGCCGTCACGGGCCAGGGGTTGGCCGAGCTCAAGTCCGAACTGGCCCGCCTGACGACGCGCATACAAGGTCACAATCTGGAGCATCCCTTCCGCATTCCCGTGGACCGCTCCTTCACGATGAAGGGATTCGGCACGGTGGTGACGGGAACGGTCGTGGCCGGACGCCTGTTGCGTGAGGACCCGATCACCCAGTACCCCCACGGCGCCCCTCTGCGCATCCGGGGGCTGCAGGTGCACGGGCGCCAGGTGGACGGCGTGGAGGCCGGCCAGCGCGCTGCCATCAATCTGGCCGGCATGGCCAAGGAAGACATCCAGCGCGGCGATCAACTGGCCGCGCCGGAGTCGCTGTTGACCAGCTACCTGCTCAACGTGGAGCTGAAACTGCTGGACGATGCTCCACGGGATCTCACGCAACGCACCCGCATCCGCCTGCACCTGGGCACCCAGGAAGTGATCGGGCGCATCGTGTTGCTGGACGAGGAGCGCTTCAAGCCCGGCCAGACCCAGCTTATCCAGTTGCGGCTGGAACGGGAGGTCAGTTCCCGCTTTGGCGACCGCTTCATCATCCGCAACTACTCGCCCATTTTCACGCTGGGGGGCGGGCGCGTCATCGACCCGGCGCCGTACAAATCCCGCCGCCTCAAAGGAGACCTGGCCCAGCGGTTAAGGCTTTTGGCGGGGCAGAACCAAAGCGACCTGGTCGAGCAGGTGATCTATCTGCAGGGCACGCGCGGCGTGAGGACCGGCGAAGGGTTCATCCGCACGGGGCTGAGCGAAAAGACGTTGGCGCGCGGCATTGCCCAGCTATCCAGTCAGGGCGTGATCTTCTGCGTGAACCCCGCCGAGAAGAAGTACTTGCACACCGCCGCCGTGGAGCGGGTCGGCGGATTCATCGAGCGCGTGCTGGCCGCCCACCATAAGGCGCACCCGGAGCGCGAGGGCATGAGCCGGGTCGAGCTGGCCGGCAAGCTCGCCACCCTCTTCGACGACAAGGAGGTGGGGCTGCTGCTGGGGCGGATGGTCAAGGCCGGCCGCGTGCTGCAGTCGGGCCAAGCCTACCGCCTGAGCGGGCACGAGAAATCCATTTCCAGCCAGCAGCGGGCGTTGTTGGCCCAGCTCGTTGAGGTGATCCGGGAGGGCGGGGTGCAGCCTCCCCGCAAGACCGCGCTGTTTCAATCCGCCGGCGTGGACGAGAAGACCGGCATGCAACTGGTCAAGCTGGGCACGCACGACAGGCAGCTGGTACGGGTCAAGGACGATCTGTACTACACGCCCGACACCTTGGAGCAGATCGAGGCGCGCCTGCGGCAGTATCTGCGGGACAACAAGCAGATCACCGTCATCGATTTCAAGGACCTCACCGGGGTGGCGCGCAAGCACGCCGTGGACCTGCTCGAACACTTCGATGCGGAGCGCGTCACCATCCGGCTGGACAATCACCGCGTGCTGCGCGAGGCACAGGGTTAGGCCGCGCACTGCGGAACGCCCCGATGCGAGGCGCCCGAAATGAGCGATGCGCTGACAATTTCCTCATTACTGGCCGCCAACGAGCGCTTTTACCGCACGTTCGAGTCCCTGGATTATCCAGCGATGGCGGCGCTATGGGAGGACAGCGAGCGCGTATTTTGCGTCCATCCCGGCTGGGCGACCCTGCGCGGAACGCAGCCGGTGCTGGATAGCTGGAAGCGCATCATCGAGAACACCACTGCCATGCGCTTCAACCTGACCGGCAGCCAGGCCCTTATCGATGGCAACACGGGCGTCGTCACCGTGTTCGAGGGAATTCATTCCACGGTCGGCCGCGAACGCCATTCCTCCGGCGCCATTTCCACCAACATCTTCGCGTTCGACGCGCAGGCGGGGCTCTGGAAGCTGTTCCATCACCACGCCTCCCACACCATCATTCCCGAAGACGAGGGCGAGGGCACACTGTTGGTGTGATGCGAATGCGCAGTCGAAGGGCCTGTCCTGAGCGCAGTCGAAGGGAAGGCTGCGGCAGCGTTACCCGCCCCGAGCAATTGCCCCGATCATACCCGGGGGGCCTTCAGGATGATGGGACGTCGCGTGAAGCGGGGTCGAAATTCCCGATCCAGTGGATGATCTCGCCGCAGACGCGGTTGATGCCCTTGTCCTGCGTTTCCACCACCAGGTCCGCCTGCTCGTAGACTGGCAGACGTTCGGACAGCAGCCGCGCGACCGTCTCTTCCAGGTCTTCCCCGCGCAGTATCGGACGGCGGTTATCGCGGGAAAGGCGCCTGAGGATATCCTCGTGGCTCGCCTTCAAAAACACCACAGCGCCCGCCGCGCGCAGCTTTTCCATGTTGCCGGTGGTCACCGGCAGGCCGCCCCCGGTGGAAACGACCATATTGTGCAACCGGTTCAGCCGATCAGCCAGCCCGCTCTCGAGCCGGCGGAAGTATTCTTCGCCTTGAATGGAAAAGATTTCGGAGATGGAGCAGCCGATCTGGCATTCGATATAATGGTCGGTGTCGAGGAAGCCATACCCCAGCCGCTGGGCCAGCCGCCTGCCGACGGCGGTTTTGCCCGATCCCATAAAGCCGATCAGAACCAGGTTCATTGCGAGGAAGTTATGTGCGCAATGGCTCGATCCAGCCCCCGCCTAAGAGTACGTCACCATCATAGAACACCGCCGCCTGACCGGGCGTAATCGCGCGCACGGGTTCGGCGAACTCCACACGCACCGCGCTGGTATCCGGCGGATCGGCCTGTGGAATGATGCGGGCGCGCGTGCCTGCGTGGGCATAGCGAATCTTGACCTCCGCCTCAATGGGCGCGGTGAGCGGGGCCCGCGAAACCCAGTTGACGCGGGAAACGTCCATGCTCGAGGCATACAGTTCCTCTTCGCTGCCCAGCACGATGCGGTTGCTCTCGGGCAGCAGCGCGACCACGTATCGTGGCTGCTCGCCGTTCACGCCGAGCCCTCGCCGCTGCCCCACCGTGTAGAAAGGCAATCCGCGGTGCGTGCCCAGCACGCGGCCCGACCGGTCGACAAACTCTCCGGGCAGGGGCGGTTTCCATTCGAGCCTTTTTTCAACGAAGTCCCGGTAATCCCTGGGCACGAAGCACACGTCCTGGCTGTCCGGCTTGTCCCAGGTGATCAGGTTGTGCCGCTGAGCGATGGCGCGGGTGGCCGTCTTTTCGTGATCAGCCAATGGATAGAGCAGGTACGGCAGCTCTGCCCGAGGCGTTCCGAATAGAAAGTAGGTCTGGTCCTTGCGGCGGTCTCGTGGCCGCACGATCTCATACTGGCCCGTTGCGGGGTTGCGTTGCAGCCGGGCATAGTGCCCGGTGGCCAGATACGCGCAACCGAATTCGCGGATTTTCTCCAGCAGGGTGGCATTCTTCACGGCCTGGTTGCACATCACGCACGGATTGGGCGTGCGCCCGTCCCGATAGGAGGCGACGAAATAGTCGATCACCCGTTCGCGAAACAGATCGATGAAGTCGACAACGTAAAACGGGATGCCCAGCCGCGCGCAAACCTGCCGGGCGTCCAGCGCGTCGTCGATGGAGCAGCAAGATTTATTGCGGCGCTCCGCATCGGGAACGTCGTGCAGCTTCATATGCACCCCGACCACATCGTATCCCTGCTCCACCAGCAGAGCGGCCGCCACGGAGGAGTCCACCCCACCGCTCATGGCAACGGCAACCCGGCCGCCGGTCGCGGCGCCGGAGGGCTGTTCGCGTGCAGTACCCCTCATGGCCTAGTCTGCCAGCAACAAGTCGTTATCGATGTGGATCGTGGCCCGCTTGCGCAGCCTCGTCAGCCATTTGCCGAAGGCCTGCGACTGCTTTTGCTCCATCAGCAGTTTGCGGATCTCCGGCAGGGCGAGCCGGTAGCTGAGCAGCCCTTCTTTCTGCCTCCCTTCCAGCCGAAAGATGTGGTAGCCCATCTGCGTCTGCACCGGCCTCCGGCGCGGGCTGATACTTCCGATTCTGCTCATCTTGAATATCGCCTTATCAAATTCCTCGGGCAACACACCGCGTTCCACATAGCCCAATTCGCCGTCCGCGAAGCGATCCGGTGTAATCGAATATTTGCGCACCAGGGAGGTGAATTTGCGCCTGCGTTCCAGCAGGTTCATCACCCGGTTGTACAGCGAACGGCTGCCCACGGCGATGTGGCGCACCTTGACCCGCTCCGGGCGGTAGAAACGCTGCCGCTGCTTGTTGTAATAGGAGCGCAACTCCGCGGGTGTAATGCGTATTTTCTCGATAACCTCCTGGCGCACCACCTTCTCGTGGATTATGCGGCGCCGGAATTTCCGCCTCCATTCCACCAGCTGCTCCTGCGCAACGATGCTCTCCGCGTCGGTCTCGCCCTGTTCACGGGAGGCGATCAGCGCGAGGATTCGGGCGTTGAGCTCCTCGGTGTCGACCTCGATTCCCTTGCGCCGCGCCTCCTGGTCGATCAGCTTTGCCTCGATCATCCGGTTCAGCAGCAGCTCCTTGATTTCCTGCTTTTTCTCCGGATCGTGCAGGATGAAGGGGTCCCACCTGGTGAGGAACAACTGGTAATCGTTTTGGAACGCCTCGTAGGAGATCTTCTCGTTGTTCACCACGGCGATGGCACGCGCCAGCGATTCCTCCGCCGCCGTCCTGCGCTGGCTCCTCTGGCACGCGGCCGCACCCAGCAAGGAAAGCACGACAGCGAAAACGAGCCAGACAGCGCGCACACTGCGCGTATTCCCCGCCATGCCGAACCGGACCCCGGCGGCCGCGCCGCTCGCTCCAGGCGGCCAATGGCATTGCACCCCTCTGGCGGGTCTGCTCCGCGCGCTCATATCAGGCCGCCTTTTCGCGAACGATCACCGCTTCCAGCATGCGCACGCGCTCCAGCACGGCCTCCGGGGTGCTCGGCATCGCGCCCAACGACAAGCGGTCGTCCGGAAGCAACCGCAGTCCGCTTGCCGGGCCGTTGACCAACGCGATCAGCCGCTCCAGGTCGATCCGTTCCGGCCGTCCGAACCGGGCCAGCAGCTGGCCTCCGCTGCGCTCCAGCACGTTCAAGCCATACCCCGCGGCCAGCAGGCGAAGCCGGATCAGCACGAACAGGTTAGCCAACGTCTCCGGTATCGATCCGTAGCGGTCCTCCAATATCTGGCGCGCCTCCCACAGCGCCTCCTCGCTTTTGATCTCGGCCAGTTGCTTGTAGGTCTCCAGGCGCTGCTGAGTGCTCTCGATGTAACCCTCCGGCAGCAGATAGGGAAAGCCCAGCTCCAGCCTGCAATCCACGCTCTGGGTGGCCAGCGGCTCCCCGCCGTTCAGATTGGCGACGGCTTCCTCGACCATGTGCGTGAACAGCTCCAGGCCGATGGCGTTGATGTGGCCGGACTGCTCTCGCCCCAGCAGGTTGCCGGCCCCCCGGATTTCCAGATCGTGGGAGGCGATCTTGAAGCCGGAGCCCAGGTCGTTGAGTTCCTGCAGCAGGATGAGTCGCTTTTGCGCCACGTCGGTCAACACCCTGTCGGGCGACACGAGCAGATAGGCATAGGCCTGAACGTTGCTGCGGCCCACCCGTCCCCGCAATTGATAGAGCTGCGCCAAGCCGAAATGGTCCGCGTTATTGATGATGATCGTGTTGGCTCTGGGAATGTCCAGGCCGGACTCGATGATGCTCGTGCTGATCAGCACGTCGATCTCGCCACGCACGAAGGAGAGCATGACGGATTCCAGCTGCTTTTCGGGCATCTGGCCATGGGCGATGGCAACGCGCATATTGGGCAGCAGGGACTTCACGTAGTTGCCGAACGGATGGATCGTCTCCACGCGATTCTGCACGACGAACACCTGTCCGCCGCGCCGTACCTCGCGCTCCACCGCTTCGGTGATGATGTAGTCACTGGCTTTCACCAGCCGCGTGCGCACGGCAACGCGATCCATGGGCGGGGTATTGATAATGCTCAGATCCCGCACGCCCATCAGCGACATGTGCAGCGTGCGTGGAATGGGAGTGGCCGACAGCGTCAGCACGTCCACCTGGGTTTTGAGTTTCTTGATTTTCTCCTTGTGCGCGACTCCGAAGCGTTGCTCCTCGTCCACCACCAGCAGGCCCAGCTCCTTGGGCGCCAAATCCTTGGACAGCAGCCTGTGCGTGCCGATAAGGACGTCGATGTCCCCGGCGGCGAACGACTTGACGACCTTCTTCTGCTCCGTGGGCGTGCGGAAGCGGCTCAACACGTCAATGCGCACCGCGACGTGCTCGAAGCGTTTGCTGAACGTGTCGTAATGCTGTTGGGCGAGAATGGTGGTCGGCACCAACACGATCACCTGCTTGCCGCCCAGCACCACCTGGTAGGCCGCGCGCATGGCCACCTCGGTTTTGCCGAAGCCCACGTCCCCGCACACGAGGCGATCCATGGGCTGCTCGGACATGAGGTCCGCCAAGACCTCGTCGATCGCTACTTCCTGGTCCTCCGTTTCCTGGAATGCAAATCCTTCCGCAAATTCGGTCATCAGCGCGCCTTCGGGCTGGAAGGCGTGCCCCGAGCACGCTTTGCGGGCCGCGTAGAGGGCCACCAGCTCCTCGGCCATGTCTTCGATGGCCTTGCTGGCGCGGGCCTTGGAGCGCTGCCAGGCCCCGTCTCCCAGCCGGTTCAGCGGGGGTGCGGCGGCGTCCACCCCGGTGAACTTTTGCACCTGATGGAACCTGTACACCGGGACGTACACCTTGTCGCCGTCGGCATAAATCAGCTCCAGGAAGTCACCTTCCTCATCGCCGGCACGCAAGCGCCGCAGTCCATCATAGCGCCCGATGCCGTACTCCACGTGCACCACCAGGTCTCCCTCCTTCAGCTCGCCCAGGGATGCGATAAAGTGCTGCAGCTTGGATTTCTTGAGGCGGCGCTGCCGCGTCTTTTCGCCGAGAATCTCCTCTTCGGTGATCAACGCAAAGCGCGTCTCCCCCGCATCGTCCACCACGCGCAGGCCCTGGCTGGGGGTGGCGCTGAGCACCACGATATCGTCCGTGTCCAGTGAGGCGGCCCGCCCATTGCCGCCATCGGGCGCGGCGAGGCACCGCAACGCAGAGGGATCGGGGGCCATCTGACGGGTGCCGATCCCGAACTCCGCCAGCAGATGGCGCAGCCGCTCGGCGCCGGATTGCGAGCGAGCCGAGATGATCACGGGAGTGCCCAGGTTGCGCCATTGCTTGAGAATTTCCAGCGTGGCGCTCAGCGATCCGTGCGCACCTTTGCCGCCGCTGATGGCAGGCGATCGCAGCACGGAATTATCGGTGAAGGGGCACACCAACGTCTCCCGTCCCGCTTCCACCGGCAGCGCAAGGGTGCTGATGCGGTAAAATGCCGCCAGCTGCTCGCGCCACTGCGTCGGGGTCAGGTAGAACTTCTCCGGCGGCAGCGCCAGATTGCCCTGCCGCAGGCAGAGCTCGTGTTCGCCCAGCACCTCGCCGAAGAAATGCTCGGCCGTGCGGTCCAGCTGCGAGGGCTCGTCCAGCAGCACCACGGCCCGCTCAGGCAGCACTTCGGACAGCCAACCGACACGCTCATAGAACAGCCCCAGCAGTTGCTCGTAGCCGGGAAATGCAGAACCCTGCTCCAGGTAGTGGATCAGTTGGCGGTAATACTCGGGCTGTACCTGCCCCTTGAAATGAGGCAGCTCCTTGAGCGCGCGGGCTGCCGTCTCGGCCGTCACGACGCCTTCGCTGGCCGGGTATACCGTTACCGCGGCCAGATCCTGAAACGATCGCTGCGAGCCCACCTCGAACAGGCGCATCGATTCCAGCTCGTCGTCGAAGAAGTCCAGCCGCAGCGGATGTTCGCACTGGATGGGGAACACGTCGACGATCTCTCCGCGCGCGCTGATCTCGCCCCGCGCCTCACCGAGGTCCACACGAATGTAGCCGGCCCCGATCAGTCGCTGGATCAGTTTCTGGCGGGGGAAGCTTCCCCCCACCTCCAGC
>JACZVE010000070.1 GCA_022572825.1 SAR324 cluster bacterium | reverse complement strand
CAGGACGACCTGAAAGCTATCTCGGGAATGCCCAACTTGGGCACCGTGATGCGCTACCGGACCCACGATATTCTGGAACCTATTATTTTTGCCGAGGAGAAATGGTCTGGTCTCTTGGCTGAATCCTACAAGTTCCTCAGCACAAACATGGATTTTGCCGGGGACCGTGCAAATGGACTAAAAACTTTATTGGTCACAAGTTCAGGCCCGACGGAGGGGAAGACTACCACGGCAGTTAATCTGGCGGCCTCTTCAGCCGCGGAGGGTAAATCGGTAATTCTGGTAGATGCCGACCTCCGCAAGCCCAGTTTGCAGCGAATTTTTGACATTAAGAAAGACCAGAATGGGTTGCCGCAGGTGCTTTCAGGTAGCGCGACATTGGAGGAGGCGCTGACCACAACCCAGATAGAGGGGCTCCGGGTGATTCCCGGCGGTCCTGAGATAGCGGATGCTACCCTAATTTTACGGTCTCTCAAGATGGAAATGCTCATCAAGGAACTCAAGAGCCGAGCGGACCTGGTTATCTTCGACAGCCCACCCCTGCTCTCCGTGACCGACGCCATGCTAATAGCCCCGCTGGTTGATGGTGTTCTCTTGGTAGTGGATGCCCGTGCCACTAAGCGTGACGCACTGAAACGAGCGGTGGAGATCCTCCAACAGGCTCGCCCAGCCGTTGTGGGAACGGTGCTCATCAACGTCACCGCGAAAGATATGGGTACCGGACGCGTACAGGACATCCGCATCACTGCTTCCAGCGGCCTTTCGGAGGAGGAGATCAAACGGATGGTCAAGGAGGCGGAACAGTTCGCAACGGAAGACAAGACCCGCAAGGACAAGGCCGAACTGCACAACCAGGCCGAATCTCTGGTCTACACCACCGAAAAAATGCTCGCCGATGTCAAGGATTCCGTGCCCGAAAGCGACCGCCAGGAGGTGGAATCCAAATTGGCCCCACTGAAGGAAGCCCTGGAGAAGGAAGACGAGGGAGCCATCCAGGCGGCTACCGAAGCGCTCACGAAGGCCTCCCACGTGCTGGCCGAAGCGCTCTATAAGCAAAGTGCGCAGCAGCAGGCAGGTGACGACGGGGCCAATGGCGACGCCAGTGAGGCCGATGCGGCCGCCGGCAAGACAGACGAAGGGGACAACGTCGTCGACGCGGAGTTCGAAGAGGTGCGGGACAATAAGTAACCCCCGGCCGGGCACACCACCTGGGCGGGAGGGCGTGTCCCGCGGACCACCTGGCGCGGCTGCCCCGGCCCGTGCCCCGACACACGCGGTGCCGGCCTCCGCGACACCACACACTAAGCTGCGACCCGAGAGCCGGACGCGAAGGACACTCACAAAGTAGCAGCCAGGAGCAGTACGATTGGCTAGCAAGGATTACTACGGAACATTGGGCGTAAGCCGCGATGCCGACGATGAGGCTATGAAAAAGGCCTATCGCAAGCTGGCGCTCAAGTACCATCCCGACCGCAATCCCGACGACAAGGAGGCCGAGCGAAAATTCAAGGAGGCCAGCGAGGCCTACGCCGTCCTGAGCGACCAGCAAAAGCGCGCACAGTACGATCAGTTCGGGCATGTGGAAGGGATGGGCGAGGGCATGGGCGGCTTCGACTTCGGCACCTTCGGCGGCTTCGGGGACATATTCGGAGACATCTTCTCCGATTTCTTCGGGGGCACCTCCCGTGCCGGCGGGCGGCGGGGAGTCCAGCGTGGCGCCGATCTCCAGTACAACATGGAGATCTCCTTCGATCAGGCCGCCTTCGGCCACACCACCGAAGTCGATATACCGATGCTTTCCACCTGCGACCAGTGCGGTGGCATCGGCGCCAAGTCCTCCCGCGACGTGGAAGTCTGCCCAGTGTGCCAGGGCACCGGTCAGCAACGCATTCAGCAGGGCTTTTTCACCGTCGCGACGACCTGTACGCGCTGCCGTGGCTCGGGCAAATTCATCCACTCCCCTTGCCCCAAGTGCCACGGCGCGGGCCGCGTTCGCGAACATCGCAAGCTGCGGGTCAACGTGCCTGCCGGGGTGGATACCGGGGCGCGACTGAAGCTTTCGGGCGAAGGCGAGGACGGCGTCGGCGGGGGCCGCTCGGGCGACCTGTATATCTCTATTACCGTCAAGCCCCACCCTTACTTTCATCGGGAAGGCACCGACCTTTATTGTGAGGTGCCCATCTCCTTTGTCGACGCGGCGTTGGGCACGGTGATCCTCGTGCCTACCCTGGAGGGCAAAGTGGAGCTGAAGATTCCGTCTGGCACGCAGAGCGGCCGCACCTTCCGCATGCGGGGCAAGGGCATCGCCAGCCTCCGCGGCAGTTCCAGGGGCGAGCAATTCGTGCGCGTCATCGTTGAAATTCCCACCGACATCACGGGCCCGCAGCGGGAGCTGCTGCAAAAGTTCGCCAGCCTCGAGGCCGAAGCGGACCGCAGGGCGCACTACCCGCTGATGGACAAGTTCACCCAACGTATCCGCGACCTGTTCGGCTAGATAGTGCGCCGGCCAGCCAGTGGCCTATTTGCCGCCGATTTGATCGCGCCTTTCGACAATGCGTTCGATGAGGCCATAATCCAAGGCCTCCTCGGCAGTCATCCACTTATCGCGGTCGATATCGTGCGCGATTTCCTCGGGCTTGCGGCCGGTGTGCTGGGCGTAGATCTGGATGATCCGCTCGCGATCCCGCAATATCTCGGTCGCCTGGATTTCCAGGTCCGTCGCGCGGCCATGGTAGCCGGTCATCAGGGGCTGGTGAATGAGGAATTTGGAGTTGGGAAGGGCGTAGCGATCGCCCTTTTTGGGGGCCAGGGCAATGATGGAGCCCATGCTGGCCGCCAGCCCGGTCACCACGGTGACGGCGGGCGCGGCTATGAACCGGATCGTGTCGTAAATCGCGAAGCCGGAAAACACTTCGCCACCGGGCGAGTTGATCAGCACGGTGATCCGGGCGCGCGGATCGTCATGGTCCAACAGCAGCAGCTGCTGGATGACTTTTTGGGCCAGCTCGGAGTCCACCTGACCGGAAATGACGATAATCCTCGAGGCAAACAGGCGGTTGAGAAGCCCTCCGCCGTCCTCGTCCGCGCCCTTCTTATCGTTGCTGCTCATAGGGTCCGCCGCTAGCGTTGTAACCGGGCGTTGAGCCGTCCGCATCACGAGCCAGGGCCGCAATTGCGCAGCGCAGCGGTGGACACGATCGTTCCGTGGGCACGTCGCGCAGGCCTCCCGGATCGCGTCAGCCAGGGCGAATTGCACTCGCGCAGGCCGCGTAATCGTGGCGGTGTCACTTGATCTCCACCGACGCGCCGACTTCCTCCAGCTTCTTCACGATCTCCTCCGCCTCTTCCTTGCTCACCGCTTCCTTGACGTTGTTGGGCGCGCCTTCCACGAAGTCCTTGGCCTCCTTCAGACCCAGGCCCGTGATGGCCCGCACTTCCTTGATGACGTTGATTTTCTTGTCGCCCGCGGCGTTCAATACGACGGTGAACTCGGTCTGCTCCTCCACCGCTTCGGTCTCGCCCGCGCCTGCCTGTGCTCCGCCCGCGGCGGGTGCCACGGCCACGGCGGCGGCGCTGACGCCGAACTTTTCCTCCATCTCCTTGACCAGATCGGACAACTCGAGCACCGACATATTGGAGATAAACTCGATCACTTGCTCCTTGTTGATAGCGGCCATGGTCTTATTCCTTTCCTCTGCGCTGTGTGGGGGGTTGTTACCGCACTGGGCACCTGGCGGCGGACGTGTTGCGAGATGCCCGTCCGCCCGGTGCCGGTGCGTTCGCCCGATTGCGACTCGTCCCTTATTCCTCGCCTTTTGTAGCGGCGAGGGCTGCCAGGGTTCGCACAAACCGGGCGGGAATCTCGTTCAGGGTGCGTACGAACTGGCTCTGCGTGCCCTTCAGCAAGTACACCAATTGCGCCAGCAGCTCGTCGCGGGAAGGCAGGTTGCCTAGCGCCCTCACGCGGGCGCTGTCCAGCAGCGAGGCGCCCGCGGCAGTAATCAGCAAGCCGGCAATGTAGCGGAGCTTGGCGTTTTCGCGCAGAAATTTCGACACCACCTTGGCGGGCGCGACCGGATCGCCTCCGTATATCAGAGCGCGGGTCTCGGTGAGCTGATCTTCCAGGGGCGAAAACGGCGTTTCCTTGATCGCGAGCTTCGCGATGCGGTTCTTCAGCACCCGCATGTTGGTGGAGGTTTCGTGCAGGCGCCGCCGCAACTCCGTGATCTCGGCGACGTTCAGGCCGCGGTAATCCACCAGCAGCCCTACCTGGGCCGCGGTGAAGATGTCCCTCAGCGTAGCGACCATATCTTCCTTATCCGTACGGTTCAACGAATTCCTCCTCGTTGCGAAATCAGCGGGCAACCCGGGCGCAACGCCGGTTAGAAGTTGACGGCAAGCGCCGGTTGTCCGTCACGCCCGGTCCTTCGCATCCCCTATCCGCGTCATCGGGCGCTGGTTTCTCGGGGTTGAAACACACAGGTAAAATTAAGCTGCGCCGCAATATCTGACGCAGGGGCTCTTTATCAAATGCCAGCCCGGCCGGTTCGGCCAGGGTGGCATCCCATTCGGTTGCGAGGTCGGTTAGACGGCGGGTGCTGCGCGTTCGGAGGAGTTGAGGCAGGCTGGCGTATAATCGCTGGCGAACGCCTGGCGGCGCGCCCCTCGGGATCTCTCCGATGTCTGGGCAGGGTGCGACGTTTAAGCCCCGCTCTCGGCGGCGGCCCCTGCTGTCTGCGACATCGATTGCTGCGGTTTGATCAGTCTCGTCGAATGGCTCTCTGCTCCTCTCCGCGCTAATGAACGAAAGACCCGGTATCCACGTGGATCCCGGGTCCCATGGTCGTGCTGATGGTGACGGTCTTCAGGTACGTTCCCTTGGCGGAAGCGGGGCGCATGCGTTTTACCGTTTCCACCAGGTTGGTGATATTTTCCTCCAATTTCCGATTCTCAAAGGAAGCCCGGCCCACCGGGACGTGCAGGATGCCTGCCTTGTCCACCCGAAACTCGACCTGACCGGCCTTGATGCTGGACACCACTTTGCCCACATCCAGGGTCACAGTCCCCACCTTGGGGTTAGGCATCAGGCCGCGCGGCCCCAGGATTTTCCCGATCTTGCCCACCTGCCCCATCATATCCGGCGTGGCCACCACCCGGTCGAACTCCAGCCAGCCTCCCTTGATTTTCTCGATCAACTCCTCGCCGCCGGCGTAGTCGGCTCCGGCGGCGGTCGCCTCGCCCACCTTTGCGCCCTTGGAGAAGACAAGCACCCGCACCGCCTTGCCCGTTCCGTGGGGCAGCTCGACGGAGCCGCGGATCATCTGATCGGCCTTGCGGGGGTCCACACCCAGATTCAGCGACACGTCCACGCTCTCGTCGAACTTGGCCGAGGACGATTGCTTGACCAGCTCGATGCCTTCTTTGAGGGGGTATTTCCTGGCCGGATCGACCAACGCTCCCCAGGCCTTCTTGCGCTTGCTCAGCTTGCTCACGGTGCCATCCTCGCTAATCGGCAATGTCGACGCCCATGCTGCGGGCGGTGCCGGCTACGATTTTCATGGCCGACTCCACGTCGTAGCAGTTCAGGTCCGTCATTTTCGTGCGGGCAATGGATTCCAGCTGGGCACGGGTCAGCGTGCCCACGGCAGTCTTGTTGGGCTCGGGCGATCCCTTCTCGATGGCCAGCTCCTTCTTGATGAGCACGGCGGCCGGCGGGGTCTTGGTGATGTAGCTGAAGGAGCGGTCCGCGTAGACCGTGATCACGACCGGAATGATCATGCCCGGCTGACTCTGGGTCTGTGCGTTGAAGCTCTTGCAGAACTCCATGATGTTGACGCCATGCTGGCCCAGCGCCGGCCCGATGGGCGGCGAGGGGGTGGCCTGACCGGCCGGCACCTGCAGCTTAATGTATCCCTTGATCTTCTTTGCCATTCGCCAATCCCATGATTTGACGCCCTGGGCAAGATGACGCCCGTGCCTAGCCGCCTTCCGTGTACGGCTTGACCTTTTCGAAATCCAGTTCCACCGGCGTGGCGCGCCCCAGGATGCTGATCAGCACGCGCAGCTTGTTCTTATCGAAGTTCACCTCGTCGATTTTTCCGCTGAAGTTGACGAACGGACCATCGATCACGATCACCTGCTCGCCCACCTCGAATTCCTCCTTGAGCGTCGCCTGGCGGAACCCTTCGCTCATCTGGGAGCGGATGTTGCCCAGCTCCGCCTCGCCAAGCGGCTGCGGGTCGCTGTTTTTTCTGCCCACGAACCCCGATACGCGCGGGATGTCCATCAACAGGTGCCAAAGCTCGTCGGACAGATTCATCTTGATCAGGACGTAACCGGGGAAATAGATCACATGCACGGTGCGCCTTCTGCCGTTCTTGACCCTCGTCACGTCCTCGCCGGGGACAAATATCTCCTCCACCAGATGGCCCAGCTTGGCCACCCTCAGCTTTTCCTTGATGGTCTTCTGCACCCGGTTTTCAAAGCCCGAGTAGGTCTGCAGGATGTACCACTGTGCTCCCTCTACGGGTTGAATTTCGGGAGCTTCGGGAATCTGTTCGGACATCTCGGCTTCCTTACCTGATGATCATTTTTACGGCCGAGGACAATCCCACGTCCACTACGCCCAAGAATATCGCCACCGCGATGGTGAGGACCAACACAACGCCTGTCGACTGCAGGGTGGCCTGCCGGGTGGGCCAGGACACGCGCTTGAACTCCGACGTCACGTCCGCAATGAAGTTCCTGAAGCTGCGAAATATGTTCACTGACCGTGCACGTCCCGGTTTGATCGTGTTTACAGGGCAATGACGCCGTTACCCATATTACCCAACGGCGCCGCTGGGAACGGGCGACCGCCTGCGCCGCGATTGGCGGTGCATCCTTTCCCCATCGCGCCGGCCCGCCGCACCGCCAGCCGCTCCGGTGCCCCGCATTGGCTTGAACAGGCCAGGAGGGACTCGAACCCCCAACAGCCGGTTTTGGAGACCGGTGCTCTACCGATTGGAGCTACTGGCCTGGCTGGTGTGTTTCAGTCGGCGCGCGCCCGGGGTGCAAGCGCGACAACCGGCTGCTTCCGTCCCGCCGGGCTCTTATTTCGCCTCCTTGTGCTCGGTGTGCCGGTTATCCCAGCGACAGTACTTCTTCTTGACCACTTTGTCCGGGTGCTGCTTTTTGTTGCGGAAGGTAGTGTAATTGATCCGCTCGCACACCGTACACTGCAAGTGAATGACATCCGCCATGACGACTGCCCTGAATCGAGGGTTGAAGCCCGGGAGCAGGATTGAACTGCCGACCTCTTCCTTACCAAGGAAGCGCTCTACCACTGAGCTACCCGGGCAGCCCCTTTCGCAAAGACCGCTTCCAGACAAGTGGGGATTCGTTTGCGCCACGAGCGGCGATACCGCAAAGGTTGGCCCTCGGCCACCGCCCCTGGAACACCGAAAGCTCCGAATGGGGAGAGGAGGATTCGAACCTCCGAAGGCTTAGCCGTCAGATTTACAGTCTGATCCCTTTGACCGCTCGGGAATCTCCCCATTGGGATTTACGACGATCGCTCTGGTCTCTGCGATTATACAAGTAACGCTCCCTACGCGTTAAATCGCAAGCTTTTGTCAGAAATGGACTCGCTCCCAAGCTGGAGCTGGCGAAGGGACTCGAACCCGCAACCTGCAGTTTACAAAACTGCCGCTCTACCCATTGAGCTACGCCAGCCAGGTTGAAACCGTTATTTATATGATTTAATTAGGTATTTGTCAACGCATATTTTTGGCCGAAGCGGCCTTGCAAGCGCCCCCGCCAGTTAGCGATTGCCGCGGCGATGGCGGCCTGATGCCCGTCCCTTTCAGTGTACTGCGCCCCGTTGCGGGATTCAACCCGCATCGCCCTCGAGGCCGGGAGCCATAAGGGCCATTTGTCGGAGAGAAGATGGATACGATCCCGGAAGACGAGGCCGCCGGCATCGTCAAGGACATTTACGCGGACATGCGCGCGGTGCTCGGCATCCCCGTGGTGAATCTGATCTATCGCCACATCGCCACCCTGCCCGGCTGCCTCGAGTGGAGTTGGGCCACGCTGCGGCCCCTGTACGCCTCCGGGGCGATCGGGCGGAGCGCGCAGCGGCTTGCGGCCCGCGTTGCACTGCCGCCGCTGCCGCGCCTGTCCCCGGCCGTGCTCGCCGCCGTCGGGGTGAACCCTGAAAGCATCCGCGCGGTCCTCCGCACGCTGGACACGTACAATCGCGCGAACCCGATGAACCTGATCGCACTCACCGTACTGCTTGCGGACATGGAGGGGCGGGTTCCTCCTCGGGCGAATACGGGCCGCTCCGTTGCGCCGCGTGGTGCGCCGGGTGCCGCGCCGGCCCAGCCGGACGATGCGCTGCCCCCCCTGCTCGCGGTGGAGCGGATGCCTCCCGACACGGCGGCCCTGGTGCGGGAACTGGCCGCCATCGGCGTCGAGGAGGGGGGCGTCGCCATGCCGACCCTCTGGCGCCATCTGGCCCACTGGCCCGGCTATCTCGCCTTGGCGCTCACCCTGCTGCGGCCCCTGGAGGCCAACGGCTGGCTCGGCGAGGCCATCGAGGCGCTGCGGCAGCGCAAGGAGGAGTTGGCCCGCGAGACGCAGGCCGCGCTGCGCGGCGGGCATGACGTTGCCCGGCCCGACCCGGCGGCCGGCGCGGAACTGCAGGCGGTCGTGCGGAGCTTTACCGGCGGCCTGATCGTGCGGATGATCCCCATCGGCCAGGTGCTGCGGGCAACCCTGCCCGAAATCGCAATTCCCGGCTGATCCCGCGCGTCCTCCGCACGCCGGGCACGCCAGCGGCCCCGTTGCAACCGCGGCGGGACTGCGCTAGGTACGCGGAAATTCCCTGTTGCACCCGGCGGGCGCCACGGCTGGCGAAAGCGCAGGGTCAGCCGGGCGCCCAGTCTTCCCGGAGGAGGGATGAAGGACGAAACGCTGCTCATCCACACCGGCCGCGATCCCGAGCACCACGCAGGGGTCGTCAATCTGCCGGTGTACAGGGCCTCGACCATCCTCTATCCCAGTCTGGCGGCCTATCGGAAGCGTCATGACGACAGGTACGACGGCGTGACCTACGGGACGCGGGGCACGCCCACCACCTATGCCCTGGCCGCGGCGGTGGCGAAGCTGGAAGGCGGACACAAGTCCGTGGTGACGGCGACCGGGCTTTCGGCAGTGGCCATGGCCCTGAGCGCGTTCGTGGAGGCGGGGGACCATATTCTCGTGGCGGACACGGTCTACGGCCCGACGCGTGATTTCTGCACGGGCGTGCTGGCGCGCTTCGGTGTGGAAACCACCTTTTACGAGCCAAGGCTCGCCGGCGGGATCGCGGGCCTGCTGCGCGAGCGCACCCGCCTGGTGCTCACCGAATCGCCCGGATCCCTCACCTTCGAGGTGCAGGACGTCCCCGCCATCGCGGCGGCCGCGCACACCGGCGGCGCGCTGGTGTTGCTGGACAATACCTGGGCCACGCCGCTTTTCTTCAAGCCCTTCGAACACGGCGTGGACGTCTCCATTCAGGCCGGCACGAAGTATATCGCCGGCCACTCCGACCTGGTCATCGGCATCGTCACTGCGCGCAACGAGGAACTCTACCGCACGTTGAGGGACACGACGGCGGCCTTCGGCGACATCTGCGGCCCGGATGAGTGCTATCTGGCCTTGCGGGGCTTGCGCACCATGGCGGTGCGCCTCCGGCATCAGGAGCAGGCCACGCTCCGGGTGGCACGCTGGCTTCAGAGCTGCCCGGAGGTCAGGCGCGTGCTCTATCCCGCGTTGCCCGACGATCCGGGTTACGGCCTGTGGAAACGGGACTTCAAGGGTGCCAGCAGCCTGTTCGGGCTCGTGCTGCGCACCCGCGACGAGCAGGCCGTCGCCCGCATGGTGGACGGTCTGAAGCTGTTCCAGATCGGCTCGAGCTGGGGGGGCTTCGAGAGCCTCATCTCCTTTGCGGACCCGCGCGCGATACGGACGGCCGCGCCCTGGACGGAAAGCCCGTTCGTCCTGCGCCTGCACGTGGGCCTGGAAGATCCCGACGATCTGATCGCCGATCTGGCCGCCGGGTTGAAGCGCCTGGGCGGCGGGCCGCCCCCCGTACCCAGGCAGGGGCCAGACGCTTGACGGTGGAATGATCCTGGATCATCTCCGAGGTTGCAGGGCATGTACCATAGCCAACCCTACCTGCTTTTCATCTTTCTCAGCGAGATGATCCCCCATCCGACGATTCTGGACGCCGTGGAAGCGATACCGGGACCCGACATTCTGTGCCGGCACGGCAACTTTTTCACCAAGGAAGCCAATACGGTGGAATTTTCTCACTAATCCCTGCCGCCCAGCCATCACGCGCGGTCGCATCGGCCCACGGAGCGCTACGCGTCCCCGCTGTC
>JACZVE010000416.1 GCA_022572825.1 SAR324 cluster bacterium | reverse complement strand
CACCGTGTTCTTGTCCTCGGCGACCACCGGCAGATAGTTGACCACACCGGATTCATACCGCGCGACACGGTCCACCTCCAGGGCCTGCAGCATCTCCTCGCCTGGCTCAGGGCGCACGGGGAATAGGGAGGCGGCCGTTGACCGCTCAGGCGCAAAGGTTGGATACCTTAGTTGAAAAATTGAGCCGGTCCCAAATTTTAGAATGTAACCCTAAAGGGCGCTGAGTTTGCTCCATGGCGAGGGACCTGAAATGACTGACCTGATTTACCTTAAGAGCGTGATAAAAAATCTGGACAATTCATATGAAGCGTTGGAGCAATCCCGCTTCATTAAGAGCCCAAAATGGGATTCCGATTCCTTTGGCTTTCGCCATCAAAAGAGGTCCGACTTACCCTCATTTTTTTGAAGGGTGTAGGTTGGGTTAGTTTACAATATGCCTCAATAGTCCTCATCGAAGCGGGGCACCTGCATGAAATGGGAATTCTTTTCAGATGCATGGACGAGTGCATCGAGGACATTTTGTTTTTCGCAGACGCTCGCGGGCCGAAAGGCCAGGTATCCGTAAACCAACAACGGGCCATTGCCGAATTTTTTCAGGAGCAGTTTGAAAATCCTGGTGAAACTTTGTCAAAGAAGCGAGATCGTCTCCCTCGACAAAAAGTGCGCGCTGCGATCATCGCCCCCGGGCATGCTTCATTAGAGTCCAAAGGCAAGGAAGCTATGAAAACCCTCTATGAAGGATTTTCGGGATTTGTTCATGGAGCATACCCGCACATAATGGAACTCTATGGGGGTGATCCACCTCGCTACCATACGTCGGGAATGCAGGGCACACCACGGATCTCGGAGTATGTCGAGGCCCTGATCAATTATGTTTACCGTGCTGTGGTGGCGACACTACTGGTTGCATTGCGCCTAGGCGAAGAGGATATTTCCGAAAATCTTCTCCGAATCAAGCGTGAGCTTGAAGGCCGGTTTCCTCAGTTACCCGCGAACGGTACCTAATTCCATTTCCATTTCTACAATCAATTAATAATCCAATCCCAGGCCGTGATGGAGCGAACCCGCTCCGGATCGTTCTCGTAGGCGAGCAGCGCGCATCCCCCCCTTCCGAAAATCCGGGCCAGGCAATAGGATGCGCAATGGGATGCACGATAGGATTTACGGAAACACCCTGCCGGCATTCGGCGCGCTGCACGGCCTATGGCTTGAGAGGAGAAGCTGGCGATGCGAGCGAAGACGTATATTCACACCGACATCGACTTCGATAAGGACGGGAAGCAGATCTCGTTCCTCAATCTGCCTTATTCACCCCACAGCGATGCCTGGGGCGTGATCCCCATCCCCATCGCCGTGATCAAGAACGGCAGCGGTCCCACGGCGCTGCTGATGGGCGGCAACCACGGAGACGAGTACGAGGGGCCGATCACCCTGGGCAGAATGATCCGCGAGCTGGACCCCGCCCGCATACAGGGACGGCTGATCTTCATTCCGGCGGCGAACACGCCGGCGGTGATCGCGGGCCGGCGGGTTTCTGCCGAGGACGGCAAAAACATGAACCGCAGCTTTCCCGGGGAGGCGGACGGCACCCCCACCAAGCAGATTGCCCATTACATCGACAGCGTTCTGTTTCCCATGTGCGATATCTTCATGGATTTGCACTCCGGCGGCTCCTCGCTGGACCTCATTCCCGCCGCAATCATGCAGGTCGGCGAGGACAAGGCCCTGGCGGAGAAAATCCGCAGCGCCATCCGCGCCTTCAACGCCCCCCTCACCGTTGCCATGGACACCCTGGGCGAGGCACGCACCTCCTCGGCCGCCGCGCTCAGGCACGGCTTGGTGCTGATCGGCACCGAGATGGGCAGCGCGGGCGCGGTCTCCCGCAGGGGGCTGGAAATCTGTTGGCGCGGCGTGCACAACGTACTCGCCCACTTCGAGATGATGGAAGCCCCGGCCGACGCGGGCGAGGCCCCCGCACCGACGCGCATGACGCGGGTGGGCGGCCCGGACGCCTACGTTTATGCGCCGGCCAACGGCATCTTCGAGCCCGCCCACGAGTTGGGCGACGCGGTGGAGGCCGGCCAGCTTGCCGGTTACGTGCACTTCCTGGACGACCCGGGGCGCGCACCGGAGGCGGCCGCCTTCAAGCGTTCCGGCATGCTCTTCTGCCGCCGCGCGCCCGGGCGGGTGATTCGCGGCAACTGCGTGGGAATCGTCGTCAACGACTTCGACGGATAAGGTGGGGCCTGGCGCGTCGCGATGCAGCCGGGCAGGACGTCGAGACCGGCCTCGGTGGCACCGGCGTTGGAATCATGCTCGCTCACATCTCGCGCGCACCCTTGCAATCCCACCCCATGATCCCCCTTCTGCAGGTGAGCAGCGCGGCGATCGTTTGCGAACGATTCGGGGCCGACCTGGACTTGGGTTTGTCCACTGAATCGGCCATCGACTCTCTTGAGGAGTCGCTGCTCTCCCGCATCGCTGAAACTGCTTCGCGAAACTACGTACCGAAGCTTTACGGCCAGGGTTACACTCAGTTCCAGCTGACCCGCGGTTTGCTCGGCTTGTCGCTTTAGCCGTACGCCGCCCTTCGGTCAGCCGATGCCGTCTACATCGCGTGCAGTCATGGCCGTCCCCCTGCGGGTCGTCGTCGTTGCCGTTTGTATTCATTTTCTCTGGGGTGGCAATCCGGTTGCCGTCAAGTACAGTCTGCTGGCAT
>JACZVE010000415.1 GCA_022572825.1 SAR324 cluster bacterium | reverse complement strand
AGCAGGTACGAATGTGTATACCACCCGCAGTCTGCCCACAGCGTCTGTTCCCCCTTACGGCGCAGGGTAGGCCGGGGGCTTTCTATAGCCCGCAAAGCCGCCATACAGGCCGATATCGGTTGGCCGAACGGAACTGGCCGAATGGATGAAAGACGAGACGACAGCAGATTGACCACGGCCATCGGGTTTGGCTCGTGCTGGCGCGGAGGTGGTGGTGATGACAATCTATGCCTTCGACGTAGATGAAACCCTTGAAATTTCTGAGGGACCCGTCCTGATCGCCGCGCTGCGGGAGCTGGTGGCGCAGGGGCATGTGGTGGGGCTCTGCGGCAACTACGCCAAGGCGGTTCACACGATTCCAGATTGGCCACGGATCATGTCGTTTCTTGGGCCGATGGGCATGACCAAGGCTGAATTTCTCGCGCAATTACGGACCTATATCTCGCCGGACGTGGTCATGGTGGGCAACATACCCGGGGTAAGCGGCTCATCGGAGGATTCTACGGCAGCGGAAATCGCCGAAGTGCGGTTTATCCAGGAGCACGCCTTTGCGGAGGGGGCGCGATGATCCCCGTCAATTCGGATTCCAGAAGGACGTGGACTACATCACGCTCGCCAAAACTGGCGAGCCCGCCCAGAGCGGATTTCAGATGTTAATCGGCTCCTCCTTGCCCCCTGACGGGACGGGGTAGGCCGGGGGCTTTACTGGCTGGATTTCAGTAAAGGAAGTGCATCGCAACGGACCCAACTACAAACAAACCCATGCCGATAGCGATGACGATCCACAGTCGCATCGTAGCCATGACTGGTCTCCCGTTCGGATTGCGGCGAATACCCGCCCCCTGCCCCCTCGACTTACCACATTGCGCTTCACTTGACCCCGCGCCAGCATGTGACAGGCATGGCGAACCCTGGTCCGCCGTCTATCCGATCTAGGCCCCCCCTGCGGATGGCGACAGGCCGGGCCTCTCCGATTAGCGGATTTGCCCCTTTTGTTGCGGCTGAATCGGGGCCAGAATCATTGTAGGCCAATTCAGGGGGAGAGCCGTGCGCTTGCTCATCTCGACATTCGGTTCCCTGGCATGCCTGCTGGGGCTGGCGTCCGCCGTCGCGGCGCTTGAACTCCGATTAGGTGCTGGATACGTGCTGCATGACGCCACAGCGACGCACGTCGGGGCCGCGGCGCCCATGTTGCCCTGGCTTCACGTTGCCGGCGATGTGTTGCGGCTGGAGCGCTCTGGCCGTGCGCACACCGCGTACCAAGTTGGTTTGGAAATCGGCCATGGAGGCGTGGTTCCCGACGTTCGGCTGCGATTGGGGATAGCTTGGTGGGACCGATTGACCGATCGATTAGGAACCCACTGTGAATATCATGTTGCCCCGCTTGTGGGATGGCATGCTCTCCAGGTAGGTATCCACCACTGGTCCAACGCCGGGCAATGCCTGGGAAGCAAACGCGGTCCGCGCAACGCCGGTGAGAACGCCTTGATTGTGTCCTGGAGGTGGTTTTGGTGAGGGGAAGCTGCGGGCCGCACCATATCATCGGGATACAATTCTTGCTCTGTTCAGGACATACCACCCTGCGCATGCGATTCCGGAGAACGAAAAAAGAGACCGAGACGCCGCGCTGGTCAGTGGACCGAGGTTGAGCGGAGCGCCGGGAAGGCCCCCTCTCGCGTGGCTGCGCCAATGCAGGAATTCTCCTAGTCCCGCGTCCCGGCGCTCTACGAGATGCGGGTGCAGGCTCCCAGCACGGGGTGTGCCGTCATGGCGCTCCGCAGGTGCGCCACCGCGGCCCGGGGTTGAGCCTCCAGATCGAGCAAATCTTGCAGGTGGGTCTGAGCCAGCGCGGCGAAGGCGGGATAGGCCGCCCGCTCGCAGCCCATCAATTCGGCCAGGGAATCCAGGTAGCCGCCCTGTCCCCGGGCGATATCGCCGGAGAGACGGCCGAAGTTCACGGCGACGAATAGCTCCTGCTCGTACTCCTCCTTGACCAACCCATCGTTGGAGCACCCGGAAGTTCCGGAAGTTATGGCCAGGGTCTGGGTGGGCAGGAGGATGGCGTTGGTCGTGGCACCGATGGACTGCAGCACGATGCCTTTATTATCCATCGTCACCAGCGGCCCGGGTCCGCACTTCGCCCAGGCGGGAGAAGCCCCAGTGAGCAGCATCGCCAGCATCGCCAGCATCGCCAGGACCGCCGGGGAGAGAATCGTCACTGTGCGCGTCATGGAACCTCCCTGTCGACATGGGTGTCCTTCCCTGCCCTGTTGTATCAGGATCGTCTCACTTCAGCGATAAAGCCGGGCCGTGAGCCGGAGGGATGCCACGAATGGCGCCCACTGCCGGGCTGAGCAGGAAGGATCGGAGCGGAAACGCTCCGCTGGATGGCGGGCGGTGCCGAACATCGCAGCGCCGGCCGCGGGGCTAGAACTGCCAGACGACCGAGAGGCCCTGGGCGCGGGTCTTTTTGACGACGGCATCGGTGCTGTCGGTGGTCTCGCTCTCCTCGATCTCGTAGACGAAGGCCAGCCCGGACATGGGAGCCCAGCCGACGGCGTAGGCTGCCTTTTCCGTGTCCTCGTCCTGACTCTTGTTCTCGGTTTGGGTGAGCGTC
Source organism: SAR324 cluster bacterium (assembly GCA_022572825.1). Lineage (GTDB taxonomy): Bacteria > SAR324 > SAR324 > SAR324 > JACQKK01 > JACZVE01. Next base: position 103 of record JACZVE010000415.1, on the reverse strand, counting down.
ACGCCGGCCACCAGGTTGGTGCCATACTCGCTGCACCGAAGGGCGTGGTAGCTCCCCTCTCGTCCGGTGATCCCCTGTACAAGGAGGCGGGTGTCTCTGTCGA
>JACZVE010000069.1 GCA_022572825.1 SAR324 cluster bacterium | reverse complement strand
ACCACCACCCGCGGGTGAATCAGCCGCAGCATCTCCACATGAATGTACTTGAACACCAGCAGTATGCGCACCAACTTGACGCCGCCGCTGGTGCTGCCGGCGCAGCCGCCCGCGATCATGAGCAACACCAGCAGGATTTGCGGCAGCGCTCCCCAAAGGACATAGTTATCCGAGCTGTAACCGGTGGTCGTCATTAATGCGACCACTTGGAAGGTGCCCTTGGTGAGCGCCAGGGAAAAGTCGTATCCTTGGCGCAGCGTCAGATACGTCACGACAACCAGGGCCGCCAGCAGCATCATCACCGCATACCAGATCCATTCCGTATCGTGGAAATAGGGCCACCGGTTCCGCGGGCGGGTCAACAGCCGGTAGTGGAGGGCAAAATTCATTCCCGAAAGAAACATAAAGACAATGATGGCCCACTCGATGGCGTGGGATTGAAAGCCGCCGATGGAATCGCCCCGCGTGCTGAATCCCGCGGTGGAAATCGTGGTCAAGGCGTGGTTGACCGCTTCGAACGGCGTCATCCCTAAAAGGTACAGCACCCCCGCTTCCATCACGGTCAATCCCAAATAAACGGACCACAGCGCCCGTGCGGTATCCCGGAGCCGGGGCGTCAGCTTTTCCGAGTAGGGCCCCGGCACCTCGCGCTTGTAAAGCTGCATGCCCCCGACACCCAGCGCTGGCAGGATTACCAGTGCCAGCATGATGATTCCCATCCCGCCGAACCATTGGCTCATGCTGCGCCAAAGCAGAACGCCCTTGCTCAGGCGACTATAGTCGGTAAAAACGCTGGCGCCGGTCGTCGTGAAGCCAGACATGGATTCGAACATGGCATCGGTGAGGGTCGGTACTGTCGCCGTCAGGTAGTACGGCACAGCGCCAACTATCGCGGCCGCCACCCACCCCAGCGTCACAACGAAGAAGCCGTCGCGCTCGCTGATTTCCCGGGCATTTCTCGATACGGCCAGCAGCAATCCTCCGATGACCATCGCACCCAGCGCCGATTCCAGAAAAAAGCGCCACTCGACTTCCCCGTACAGCACGCAAATCCCCATCGGCACCAGTTGCGCGATGCCCAGCACCAGGATCAGTGTGCCGACGACGTTGACGATTGGCGCCAGGTGCATGGAACCATCCAAGGTTGACCAGGATTGCGTCGTTTATAAACGCAACGCCGCAATGATTGCCAATAGGGGAACGTCGATTGCGCGGCGGGTGCGCGGCAGAGGATGGTGCATCGTCACATCAAGTTGGCAATGCCACGGCGGCTGCCCGCACCGCCACCCACCGGTGCTGCCAGGACGAGGAGAAGGCGGTACGCTCAAGTTATGGCTCCAGCAGCGTCCAGTCGTCCCTAATGCACGATGCGTATCCACCCTTACCATCTCGGGTGCGTATCTGCCACGCTTGGGCGCGAGGCCGCCCGTCCCGGCCAGACTGCGGAAGATCCCGCAACGGCTGCGCCGCTCGGGTCGCTGCGAAAGTATACGGTTTTACGGATAGCCTGGCGCCCGATATCCAAAATCCACCCACGACTAATGGAATGCGGATGCGGAAGTTCTTAATATTAGTGTGTCCTAACTTTCAATAACTCGGATATTATCAGAAGTCCGAGTGGCGTTAAGGCGTGAAGCGCAGCAATATCGCACATCGCATGAAACCAATTCCGAAGAAATTCGTAATTAAGTATAGGCGGTTTCACCAGCGATGATTGCCCGGAGGAAGGTATCTCTACTATTTTATTCAATAGGTTCTCTGAATTACCCCTCCTTCGCCGTAATTTCAATATTTTCCGATTTTCCATCATGCTTATTCTAGTGTTTCTCCATAGAATAAGCAGAAATTCAGGCAACAATGCTTTACAACGCCTACTCAAGCGGATATATGCGTGTACCGCCACTGCAACGGTATATTGCGCTGTGGCATATGGCGCTGTGTAGGGTTATAATTGTGTGCATCTGTAAAGTAGGAGTCCTGTCAGACCTTGACACGCCTGAGGCATTCCACAACAGGGCTTTAAGAACCGGACGACAATTGCTGAAATGCATGAATTTGCAAGCAGCGGGATGCAGACGATAAGGACGTTGAACGGCGGTCCTGGCATGGCATTGGGATGCCGGCAGATTGCGATCTTTAACGTGCGATGGAAAGGCGAATGGGTCATTTGTTATAGTGTATGCTCATTGATCTAATTCGGCAGTATCCATCGCCAAACCTCATTAAACCAATGGCAAAGTTAAGAAAATTTTCCGATATCATTGAGCGGATCGAGCATCTGCGCAATTTATTGAAGCTCAACAAAAGCCGATTCTCTATGGAGATCGGCATGAAGCCGCAAACGTACAACAATTTCATCGGCTCCCAGGGAAGTAAGCCGAGTGTGGAGTTGATCCTTGGCATTATGAACAAGTTCGGTGCGCATCCAAATTGGCTGCTCAATGGCACCGGCCCGGTCTTCACTGACGAGACAAAGAGCAAGGCAATTCTTGATCAACAAGATCGGGCGGAGCGCTTCGGCGAATCCGGCGCCGTCGGGGAGGCAAGGACGCCGTACACGGCTCGCACCGTCCCCCAAGACGTCGAGCATCTGCAAGCGGAAATCGAGGCGATGGAGCCGTTGCTGCAACGGGTGGAAATGCACATCCAACAGGTGGAGCAGCAACAACTCCCCATCATCGAGCGATATCTAGGCCTGATGCGGCGCTATTTCGAGTTGGATCCGGTAGCGGCCCTGGAGGAGTTCAGGGTGATGCTCAATCGCATCCAACAGCGGGCTTCCAGCCGGTAATGCGATTTCCGTTCACCTTCCGCTACAAGGCGCGATCGACTGTCCCTACATCGGGTAGCGGCGCCTTACCAATCCCCTCACCTCTCACGGCATATTTCCACGGCGCCATTACGCACGGCGCATCCCGCGCGACCCGTGGGTCGTTGGAATCGCGGTCAGCGCGGCACGATTGCCGACCCTTGCGAATCCGCTGCACGCACCTGATGGCTCTGCACTGCGAGCACCGCAGCAGGCGATGCGCTACCGGCTGTATGCCTGTTCCGCTATTTCCCATCCGTATTGCGGCCAGTCGAACGCTTGCCGTGGCGCGCAACCCGGGAATCGGCCCGCCCGCCCGGCGGGGTTGGCACGGGTTCTCCCCGCGGCCAGGGCCGGTGGCGGCGGGGTCGCGCGAGAGGGCGGCGGCGAGGCGGGCGGTTGGCGGGACGGGGGTGATCGAGGATGGGCAAATCGGGCAATCGGTGCAGGTTGTGCAGGGCCTTTTCGACAAATTCGAGACTGTGTCCGCGCACGTTCCGCAGGATCGCCAGCAGGAGCAGCGCTTCGCGGATGCCGGGCAAGGCGTCGGCGGCACCTGGATCGCGCAACGGCTTGCCACCAGCGCGAACGAGCACCCTGGCTGCGTCAACGATGGCCAGGGCGGGCGCGATCTGCCCGTTGAGCATTCCCCATTCGGCCAGTATGCGGGGCATTTGCTTCTTGCTCCTGCCCAGCTTGGCAGGTTGATCTTGCAGGTCTGCACCCAGCAGATAGCGCTGATATCTTTCCAGGGCGAGCGAGGTCAACAAACCCAACTGCGCCACGGTAGGTGCAATTGGCTCGCCGCCCGCCGCCGTCCAACGATCCATTTCGGCCAGGAAGGGCTGCATGACAGCGAGAGGATCGCGCAGCGCGCGCGCCGAGACGAACCAGCGATGTGCCTCGATCCCCAGCAGCGGCCGCAGCAGTCCCAGCCGGTCAAACTCGCGGTAGGCAGGCACGGCCTGGCCGCAGGTGAGGAAGCGCTGGATTTCTTCGGCGAGGCGGTGCCGCTTGACGTCGTTGAGCAAATGCAACTTGTCCGCAATAGCCGCTTCGCACTGGGGATCGATCTCGAATCCCAGGCGCACCTTGAATCGCACGGCCCGCAGCATGCGCACGGGATCCTCCGTGAAGGACTCGCGGGGAGGCTTGATCGTGCGAATCCGGCCCCGTTGCAGGTCCTTCAATCCCCCCACCGGATCGTGCAGCACCTGGGCGAGCGGATCGAACGCCAGGGCATTGATCGTGAAGTCGCGCCGCGGGGCATCCTCGCGCCAGGTACCGTAGCGGTTGTCGCGGTGGATCATGCCGTTTTGCTTGTCCAGTGGCTCGCCGCGGAAAGTCGACACCTCTACGGACATATTGGGATAGCGAAGCAGCACCAGGCGGAAGCGCCGCCCGATCAAGCGGGCGTTGCGGAATAGCCGCCTGACCGCCTCCGGTGGCGCGGAGGTGGCCAGGTCGTAGTCCTTCGGTTGGCGGCCCAGCAGCAGATCGCGCACGGCGCCGCCCACCAGCAGGGCTTCGTAGCCCTGCTCGCGCAGACACCGGCAGATGAAGTGCACGTTGGGGTGGATGCCTTCGGCGGAGATGGTGTGCCCGCCGGGCGCGATCGCGTCTGAGTGCTTACTGAGCAAGGGCGCCTTGTTCCGCCGCGGTATGGGGGAATCCGTGTGAAATGGGCTCTGGGTCGGCAGCGGAGCGGTTCAGGGCAGTGGGTTCGAAAAGGGTTTTCCTACCGCATTGGGGCATCCGGTCGCGCACCGCTAGCCGGAGACGGCCAGACCTTCCACCAACATCGCCGGTATGAAGCGCTTGCTGAGGTTGGGCTGATAGCGCTTGCCCAGGGCCTTGATGCCTTTCATGAGCTCGTAGAAATTGCCCGCGATCGTGACGCTGTCAACGGGCCGCACGCGCCGTCCTCCCTTCACCAGAAAGCCCTGTACGCCGATGGAGATATCACCACTGACCGGGTTGCAGCCGGCTCCGCCTTCCAGCTCGGTGACCAGCAGGCAGCGCTGGGGGAGGGCGCACAGCTCCTCCAGCTCGTATGCGCCGCGACGCATCACCAGGTTGTGGCTGCGCGTGGAGATCCCGCCGGCGTACCCACGGCCCGCGTGGCCGGTGGATTCCTTGCCGTCCTTGCGGGCAGACTGGATATGGTAGAGGAAGTTGCGGAACACGCCCTCTTCGATCAACGGCAGAGGTCGGGTGGCAACCCCCTCAACGTCGAGGAAGCGCGAGCCGGACGCGCCTTGCAGGTGCGGATCATCGGTCAGCGTAATGGCTGCATCCGCAATCGTCTCTCCCAGGCGCCCCTTTAGTCGCGAGACCCCTTTTTGCGCCGATTCCCCCGAGAAGTTGCCGAAATACATGCCCAGCAATTGCGGAGCCACGTATTCATCCAGTACAACGGGTAGCTTCGCGCGAGCGATGGGCTTGGCGCCCAGCAGGGCCGCGCCTTTCGCGGCCGCCTCGCCGCCCAGGGTACGGGCGCGCGTTGGCTCCCAGATCCGGCTGTTCCAGAAGTGGTTACCGCTCTTGCGCTGGCCACCCTCCTCCAGCATGGCGCTGCAGTAAGCGCCCACCGAATTTTGCCGCTGGGTGTACCTCACCCCATGGGTCGAGGCGACCGTCTGGCTGCTCTGCTCGCGCTGCACGATCAGGTACGGCACGGCCTTGACGCGCGGATCCGCTGCGAGCGCGGCGGCTTCCGCCTCCAGCCCGAATGTGGCCAGGTCGTCCAGCCCGAGCTGGTCCAAGGCCGGATTGTAAAGCCCCAAGGTGGCCGCATCGGGCAGATCCGGCAAATCGGTCGTCATCACCACTTCGGTCGGATCGGGCAGCGCCGCGTTTTCCCTGGCGGCCAGAAATGCACTCTCGATGGCGGCAGGTTCCAGCCGCTCGGTGTAGGCGACACCGGTGCGGCCCTCCTTGACGACACGCACGCCGAGCCCGAGCGCGGTGGATTGATCCACTTTTTCCACTTTGCCGTTCAGCACCCGGATGGTGAGGCTGTCGCTGCGGTCGAGCAAGGCGTCGGCGTCGCGCTCGTGGTGCTCACGGGCAAGCGAGAGGGCATACTCGATGGCGGCCTGGCCCTCCATCAACGCCCCCCCACCAAGATGCGGTCGATCTTCAGGGTGGGTTGGCCCACGGTGGTGGGTACCCAGCCGCTGGAAGCGCCGCACATGCCCGCGGCCAGCTCCAGATCATCGCCAATCATGGAGATCAAGGGCAATACCTCGAAGCCCTTGCCGATCAGGGTGGCGCCGCGCACCGGTTCGGCGATCTTGCCCTTGCGGATGGCGTAGCCCTCCTGCACGGCGAAGTTGAACTCGCCGGTGGCCGGATCGACCGAGCCACCACCCATCTTCTTGGCGTACAGGCCGAAATCCACCGAAGCGATCATTTCCTCCACCTGGTGCGGCCCGCGCTCGATATAGGTATTGCGCATGCGGCTGACCGGCGCGAACTTATAGGACTCCCGCCGCGCCGATCCCGTGCGCGGAACGCCCACCTGTCTGGCCCCGATGCGGTCGCTCATATAGTTCTTCAGGATTCCGTTTTCGATCAACACCGTGCGCTGCGCGGGCAGTCCCTCGTCGTCCACGTTCAGCGAGCCCCAGCGGTTGGCCAGGTTGCCATCGTCGATAGCGGTCAGGATCGGTTGGGCCACTTGCGAGCCGATCTTCCCGGCGAACGGGGAGGCGTTCTTGCGGATCGCTTCCGTTTCCAGCGGATGGCCGCATGCCTCGTGAAAGATCACGCCCCCAAAACCGTTGCCGAGTACGACGGGCATCATGCCTCCATCGATGTAGCCGGCGCCGGCCATGCGTATCGCGGCCTGGGCGGCGTCCTCGGAAAGCCGCCCCAGGTCCAGCTCCTCAAAGAACTCGTAGCCGCCCAGCACGCCCGGACTTTCCGTGGCGGTCTGCGGTCCATCCCCTTGCTCCGCGAGGGCGGACAAGCGCAAGCGCGCATACTGGCGGCCATCCTCCGCCCACAGGCCTTCGCTGTTGGCGATCAGCACGTCGCGCCTTTTCTCCAGTACCGAGGCGCCCACCTGACGGATCGCCTCGCCGTGCCTGCGCGTCAGATCGTCCAGATGCCGAAGCAGCTCCACCCGCTGGCCTTTCGGCACCGAGTCGGGATCGACCCGCACGGGGTGGCGATCTTGCACCGATTCCACGCGGAAGGGCCGTAAATCGCCCGGCGCCCCCTGGGCATGGGAACGGGCCAGATTTTCCGTCAACGTGAGCAACTGCCCCTCGGAAGCGTCGCTGCTGTAGCCGTAATAGGCCTCGTCCCCGAAAAGCAGGCGCACGCCCACGCCGAAGGAATTGCCCGAGGTAATGTCCTCGATTTTCTTGTCCATCAGGTCGATGGCGGAAACCCGGGATTCCTCCACGAACACCTCCGCAAAATCGGCGCCCCGGCTCGTGCCGAGTTCCAGCACCTTGTGCACGGTGGATTCGGCCAGCATATGCGCTCCTCAAGTGCATCGGTGTCGTTAGACCAACTAGAATTCCATGATAGCAGCGGGGCATAAGAACACAATCGGATTTCCGGGCTGCACCACGCGGAGCAGTCAGGCAGATTGGATACGAGACCTCTGCGTAAGGGCGAGGGCGGGTCGGCTGTTCGAATAACTCACCCCCTGAAACGCGCGGGCGTCATGAGGGCCGTTCGGCGAGCCGCTTTGCAGCGTTTCGGCCGGCGCCCTACAGACATGCCGGCAAACTCGCCGTCTGTGTACTCCCGGATTTCAGCCCCTCTCCTTTGCAAGGAGAGGGGTGCCGCCCGGACGGCGGCGGGGTGAGGTCGGACGATAAAATGCACGCGGCACCCTGGCAGTGGAGTCACGCAAAGGTCTCAGATACGCAGACAAGTCAGGCAGAGAAGATACGCAGAGAAACGGTGGAGCAAGAGCCCACTGGCGCAGGCCGCTTGTGATAATTGGCGGGAGCCGGTAAACAATACGGTGTCTGACGCGGTGACGACACGGAGCCGATGCAAGCTATGGGGAGCGAGGGAGGTGATTGGCTCCACACTAAAAACGCAGCGCTTGCTGCTGCGTCCCCTGCAACCTGACGATGCTCCTTTGCTTTTGGACTACGTACAGGAAAACAGGAATTGGCTGGCCCCCTGGGAGCCGGCCCATCCGGAAAGCTACTTCAGCCTGGAGGGCCAGCGCAACATCCTCTATCAGTGCCAGGAGGACCGCCGCAACGACACCGGAGTGCTCTTCGGCATCTTGGAGCGCACATCCCGAACAGCCAAGCTGCACGGGCGTATCAGCCTGTCCGGCATTGTGCGCAGCATTTGGCAAAACGGCTTCGTAGGCTACTCCGTTTCCTGCGCGCGGGCCGGGCAGGGATTCATGACCGAGGCCCTGCAACGCGTCGTGCTCTACGGATTCGGCGAGCTGGGTCTTCATCGTCTGCAGGCCTCGATCATTCCCCGCAACAAGGCCTCGGTACGCGTGGCGCAAAAGTGCCGCTTCCGCAACGAGGGCCGGGCCCTGCGCTATCTGAAGATCAACGACATCTGGGAAGACCACGATATCTTTGCCATCACAGCCGATGAGGTGCGGCAAGGTTACCTTTAGTCGTATACGGAGAGACTTACGGTTATTCCGAACTGCCCGGGAACGGGTCTCCGCCTTTGGCGTTAGAAACCAAGGAACCGAGGACTGCAGGATGGGCTGCCAACCTCCCATCGACCACTAAGGAGCGATGCACATGTTACGACCGGCAGATATTCACCCAGGTGCAGGCGAGCGGCGCATCTCCATGGAGCCGGTGAACCTGACGGAAAAGGGCAAGAAACTGGCGCACCCGGCGGAGTTCGCCCCGCGAATTTTCGCGGACACCGCAGACATGGACGAGATCAAGCCCCTCAAGGAAGGAGGGATCATCAATGGCGTTACGACCAATCCCACGCTGCTCAAGCGGGCCGGGGCGGACTCCTGGGATTCGGCGGACAAGATCATGAAGGAGATCGTCAAGTACATGGCGCCCTTTCCGGTGTCCCTGGAGCTCACCGAACTGGAGCCGGAGAAGATGGTGGTGCAGGCGAACAAGCTGGCCGCCTTCGGGGACAACGTCGTGGTGAAGGTGCCCACCGGCGGCTACCGCTTGATGGATCGCGACCCCTTCACCGGGCTGAAGATGATTCGGCGGCTCTGGGAAATGAATATCAAGGTCAATGCGACCCTGATTTTCAACACCACCCAGGCCTTCTGGGCGGCGAATGCCGGCGCGGCGTACGTCTCGCCGTTTCTGGGGCGTTTGGCGGACTACATGTACAAGCACGATCACGTGGAACGTGTGCCGGGCAACTCCCTTTACTTCATGGAGGATCACAAGGCGCCAGACGGCGGGCCGGAGCGCACGGCCAACTCCGCTTACGTTTCCACGGACGGGCCCCGCAAGAATGCCGGCGTGCGGCTCATCAACGAGATCGTGGCCGTGTTCAACAACTACCGCATCAAGACCGAGGTGCTGGCCGCCTCGTTCCGCAACTCGGTGCAGTTGATGGAGTGCCTGCTGGCAGGGGCGGACATCCTCACCGTGCCGGCGCCGCTCCTGATGGGCGTGGCGGACCATCCATTAACGGACGAGGGCATGAAGGCCTTCTTCGAGGACTCCAAGGTGTTCGACAGGTAGCCGTCGTAAATTCGGCCTCCGCCCGGGGCGCCGGCAGGGGGCCGCAGATCGTATCGCTGCAAAACAGGCAGGAGGGGACAATCCATGGCACTGAGCAAAGAGGAGTTGACCCGGACAATTCAGCAGCGTGTCCAGCAGGGGCGCAGCTTCGGCAGGCATCCGATCTGGCTGAAGGTGGCCGATGGCGTGCCGACACGCGAGCGGATGAAGATCTTCGCGCAGCAGTTCTTCCTCCAAGTGGTGGAGTTTCCCCGCGCCGTCAGCGCACTGCACACCGCCTGTCCATTTCCCGAAGAGCGCCGCGCCCTGGCCGAGAACCTGTGGGAGGAGGAAACCGGCGCCATCTCCGGTGGCGCGCCGCATCCGGAGCTGTTCCTGCGCTTTTCGCGGGCCTTCGACGTGCCGGACGAGGAAATGTGGGGCGCCAAGCCGCTGCCCGGCACCGCGGCGCTCATCGACTGGTTTGAGTTGTCCACCCGCAACCGCGATTTCATCGAGGGTGCCGCTGCGATCACCCTGGCGGCGGAGGGGCAGGTCATGGGCAACTTCGGCCCCTTTGCCCGGAAGCTGGAGGCGCACTACGGGCTCACCGAGGAGCAGGTATCATTCTGGGACGTGCACGAGATAGCCGACGCCGACCACTCCGACGTAGGCGACCACATCGTGATTAAGTTCGCCTCCACCGATGCCGTGCAGCAGCGCGTGCTGGCTGCCGTCGATCATTCGCTGGCCATGTGGTGGCAGTTCTTCGACGGCATGGAAATGGCGATGGCTTGAGAGGCCGGGCCGGCGCATCCGCCGCCCCTCTCCGGCCCACCCGCCCCCGGCAGTGCGAGCGGTCGCTGCGCACGGCGCCTGTATGGGCTGGGCGGCGCGAGGTGGGCACAAACTCGCAGTCTGGCCTCGCCGGGCGAATGTTCGCGGTACGAGCGCAATGATCGCCCGACGCCGATCGCCCGCCGCATACCCCGCACGTGGCGCAGCACTGGCGTTAAGCGCAATTCTTCAACGGAGCGGTTCCATCTCTAGTACCTCCTCGACCGTTCGCATGAGCTACCCGGTCAACCCCTCGCGCG
>JACZVE010000068.1 GCA_022572825.1 SAR324 cluster bacterium | reverse complement strand
GACGCCGGAGCGGAGCTGTCCGGGACGATGCTGTGGCGAAGCGAGGGTTGGTAAGCGCGAGTGGCCCCGGCGCTCCAGAAACGTGACGGGCTCACGTCTCCGCGGGCGAGAGGTCTCTCACGCCGAGGCAGGCAGGAAGGACGTTGCGGGGCGGCTCCTTTCGGAAGGCCGGGCCCCTCACCGCGCCGGCTGGCCCAGCTCGGCGCCCGCGCCCTCGTTGCTGACGGTCTCGTACACGGCGTACTTCGCGCCGACGAGAGTGTGCCGCGGCACGATTTCATCGGGGAGCTGCTTGATAAGCCCGCCCCGCTCCTGAAACCTCTTCAGCGCCTGCTGAATTTCCGCTTCCGTAATGATCGTATTGTCTTTCATGGCGTCTCCTTTGCGATCAGGGTGCGCCCAAGGGCTGCCCGCCGGTGGACAGAACCCCTTGATGACTTTGGCCTTAACACTTTGGACAATGTGTTAGCACTCTACTATTTGGTTTGCTAACAGTCAAGTGTTTTCGTATGCAAAACACGGCACGAGAAACGCCAATTTGCAGATTTCAGAGATTACCCGGAATCAAGCCCAGTCCACTGAAGATACTAAGTATTTTGGGAGAAGCCCTGGGGAGCGATGACTCCGAACCGGAATCGGGAATGCGCGCCGTGCAGCGCCCATCGACCGCGGTGGGAAGACGGGCAGCGGCGCCGTGCGTGCAGAGTGGCGCGAAGCGATGCGCCTGCGATAGGGGAAAGGGCCGGCCGGAGGCTGCGGTCCGCTCCCGGGTGGCGCCCCGGCCGCGCCTTACGAGGGGGTGTCATAGACGCCCTCGACCTTCGCCAGGAATTCTTCGACGTTCTCGTAGATGCCTTTGCCGCGTGCGATGGTGCGGGCGGGAGCGACTTGAGCCGGAAGCCGCCTGATCAATCCGCCGGCGCGCTTGAACTTTTCCAGGGCAGCCTGAATATCGGCCTGCGTGATCTGTTTTTTCTTCATCACCTTCTCTCCGGTTTCAACTGTCAATAAGCGCGGTGTTACACAGTTAGACGTAGATTCCCGAGGAATTGTTACCCGCGCAACCATCATCGCACCCAATTGTGTCGTGCGTTTTAAGTAAATATAAATGATTTGTGAATTTTCGCGGCGTCGGGGAACGCCGCGGGCAGTGCGAGGACGCCACGCGGTGAGGCGGCCTGCCGCGGGGAGCAGCGGCAGAGCGCGTCGATTCCGGTCGGGGGCTATTGATAGAGGATGCCCTGGCGCGCGAAATGCTTCAGCGTGTCGGTGTCGCGCAGATCGCCCGGCTTGAGAATGATGGCGTCCGTGGCCAGTTTGCCCGATTCCGCCAGCAGCGAGCCGCCCACGGCGAGGCGGTAGGCGGGAATCACGGGCACGTGGTAGACGGTGTCGCCCACCGGCAGTTGCAGGGGCGGCACGATCTCCCCGGTCGCCTCGTCGAAGATCTTCTTGCCCGAGGCCATCACCACGCCGCTGGCCAGCACGGCCCCCTCGCAGACGATGCCCGCCACCTCGCACATGGCGCCGATCTTGGCGCGATCCTCTACGATGGAAGGCAGGCGGCCGGCTGGCTCGAGGATGCCCTCGATGCCCGAGCCGCCGCCGAACTTGACGCCCTTGCCGATCTGCGCGCAGGAGGCGATGCGCGCCGCCACGTCGACCATCACGCCATCGCCGGCGATCCAGGCGCCGACGTTGACGAATGCCTGGTTCATGACCACCGTGCCGGGGCCGATGTAGCAGCCGGTACGCACTCTGGAGCCCGGCGCATAGCGTACGCCGCCCGCTTCGAACTCGGCATCGCTGGCGCCGGCCATCTTGAGAGGCACCTTGTCCCAGCCGTCCTCGCCCATGCGCACGCTGTTGTGTGCCGCGAAGTAGTTGAGAATGCCGTCGATCACGTAGGGCTGGGGCTGCCAGACGCCGTCCACACGCTCCGCCGCGCGCACATCGCCGGCGTTGAGCAGATCGAAGAAGGCCTCGCTGTCCTCGCGGCTCCCCTTGCGCTGGGCAATGCGTTCCAGCAATCCCGCCACCGGGCTGGCAATCACGCGCAGGCGGTGGGATTTGCCCGCCACGGCGTGCAGCAGCACCTCCGCGGCGGGATGGCCCTTGTCCTTGCGCAACTTCGCCAGCACCTCCAGGCCCCGCTTCGCCTCGGCGGCGCCGATCCGCCCATCGCGGTCCTGCACGCCGTGCAGCACGCGCAGGGCATCGGCGTGCGGGGGAAGATTGGGCAGGACGGCCCGCAGGTGCCCCTGCGGGTCGTCAACGCGCAGCAGTACCATGTGCTCGATGGACGGGAATCGCTCCAGGGCTGCGTTGCTCTCGGTCATGAGGCTCCTCGGGATGCATTCGGTTGGGCGCGGCGCTCCCGCTTTGCTGCGGCTCCTTTTGCGGTTCGGAACCCGCGGAGCGGACTACAGCCCCGCCACCTGACGAGCCGACTCGATCAGGCTGACGGCGCGCTGGCCGTAAGTGCGAAAGCGCTCGTCCCGGGTCTGGCCGCGGTGCAGGCGCACGTATATCTGCTGGATCACCACGGCGGTCTTCCAGATGGCGAACACCTCGTAGAACCGGATGTGGCTGAGATCGATGCCACTGCGGGCGCCATAGCGGGCGACCACTTCCTGGCGGGTGGGAAAGCCGGGCAGATCGGTCGGCATGACCGCGAAGGCCTTGCGCTGAGGCGAATCGGCGGCTTCCGTCCAATAGCCCAGCAGGGTCCCCAGATCCGCCAAAGGATCGCCCAGCGTACACATATCCCAGTCGAACACGGCGATGGGCGTGGCGGGATCGCGGGCGTCCACCATCATGTTGTCCAGCTTGTAATCGTTGTGAACCAGCGAAACCCGCGGCGGTTGGGGCAGGCGCTCCATCAGCCAGGCGTGCAGCGCGTTGAAATGCGGAACGTCTTCGGTCTTGGAGGCCTCCCAGCGCCCCGCCCAACCTTTCACCTGTCGCTCCATGAAGCCATCCGGGCGGCCCAGGTCGCTGAGGGAGAGGGCATGGGGATCCACGGTGTGCAGGTCCGCCAGCCCATCCACCACCATCTCGCCGATACGCCGGTTCAGCGCCGGCCGGCCTTGAAACTCCGCGGGCAGCTGGGCGTGGATCACGATGCCCCGGCGGCGCTCCATCACCAGAAAAGGCGCCCCCACGACCCCGGGATCGTCGCTGAAATAATACGCCCGCGGCGCCAGCGGATAGGCACGATACAGCTTGGAGAGCACGGTGTACTCCCGCCGCATGTCGTGGGATTTGGGTGCCACCGGGCCCAGCGGCGGCCGGCGCAGCACATACTCCATCACTGCGTCCTCCTTGGAGCCGTCCCCGGCCGGGTAGCGCAGCAGGTAGGTGAGGTTGGCCTTGCCGCTGCCGAACTGCAGCACCTCCGGCGTGCCGCGCGCGCCGGGCAGCCTACCCTCCAGGTGCGTGCCGACCTTCTCCGGATCGATCCGCTCGTCCGGCCGCATCGGGATCAGTTCAACAAATGTCCCCTCACCCATCGCAGCGCTCACTGACGAGCCGGTGCTGGGCCGGCCCTGTGCCCTCCACCGCCGCGGCGGCCACCTCTTTGCCACGGGCGGATTGCCGATGCTCCTGGCCGCGTGCCCGCGGTGCCGCCCGGCCCTCTTGAGGAGGTTCACACATAAATCGAAAGGGCACGCGAAGACAAGAGGAACGCCCGCCGAGGGGCCAATCAGCGCTCGCCGCCGGATGAAGCAGCCCCGCCGCTTTCGCCTTGCCTCGCCCTGTGCATGCCACTATAGTCGTAACCTGATCGCTAAATCACCCAACGCAAGCTCGTACCGCCACGCACCATGGACGCACGTATCTATCCGCATCTGGCCGCTGTCCGGGACCCCCTTCAGCTGCACAACTACGACCTCAATGGCTTGCAGGCCGTGACGGACGAGGCGCGGGCATTCCTGATCGAGACCATCAGCAAGACCGGCGGCCACCTGGGCGCCGCGCTGGGCGTCGTGGAGCTTACCGTGGCCCTGGCCAACCAGTTCGACTTTCTCAAAGACCGCATCGTGTGGGACGTGGGGCACCAGGCACACGTTTACAAGATACTGACCGGGCGGGCGTCGCGCTTCGCCGATTACGGCAAATGGGGCGGGCTGTGCAAGTTTCTGGAGCGCCGGGAAAGCCCTTACGACCACATGGGCGCCGGCCACGCCTCCACGTCGGTATCCGCGGCGCTGGGAATGGCGATCGCGCGCGACCTGCAGCACCAGGCGCACCACGTCGTCGCGGTGATCGGGGACGGGGCGATGACCGGGGGCCTGGCCTACGAGGCGCTCAACATGGCCGGCTCGATGGACCTCAACCTGGTCGTGGTCTTCAACGACAACGGGATGAGCATCGACCACAACGTGGGAGCGTTCGCCCGCACGGTGACCCGCATCACCTCCTCGGATTCCTACAACGCCCTGCGCGACGAGGTGAAGCGCGTCACGCGGCACGTGCCCTTCGGCTCGGAGATCCTGAAAAGCCTCAAGCACATGGAGCGCTCCGTGAAGGACTACGTGAGCGGCGACGGGGCGGCCTTCTTCGAAACCCTGGGCTTCCGTTACTTCGGCCCGGTGGAAGGGCACAACTTGCAGGAAGTGGTCAATCTGCTGCGGCATGCCAAGACCATGCGTGGCCCGATCCTCATCCACCTGCAGTCGGTCAAGGGCAAGGGGATGGGTCCGGGCATCGAGAACACCTTCGAGGCCCATGCCGTATCGCCCAGCAAGCCCAAGCGCCCCGGCGCGCCACCGCGCAAAAGCTGGACCAAGATCTACTCCGAAGGGCTGCGCGAATTGATGGCCATGGACGAGCGCGTCGTCGCCATCACCGCGGCCATGCAGAGCAATACCGGCCTGTCGCCCCTCGCGGAAGAGTTCCCGGGGCGGGTGCTGGACGTGGGAATCGCGGAGGCCAACGGCTATTGCAGCGCCGCGGGCATGGCCGTGGGGGGTCTTAAGCCGTTCGTGACCATTTACTCCACCTTTTCCCAGCGGGCCTTCGACCAGTTGATCCACGACATCGCGGTGCAGAAGCTGCCGGTGCGGATCATGATGGATCGCGGAGGATTCGTGGGCGCGGACGGACCCACCCATCACGGTGTATTCGATTTCAGCTATCTGCGGCTGATTCCCAATTTCGTACACATGGCCCCTCGCGACGAGAAGGACATGCGGCGCATGCTGCTCACGGCCTACGCCTGCGACGACGGGCCCATCGCCATGCGCTATCCCCGCGGTGAGACCGATGTAATGACCCTGCGAGGAGCGCTGGAGCCCATCCCCATCGGGCAGGGGGAGGTCGTTCGCAGGGCACCGCGCGGGGGATTGCTGCTGATCGCCGTGGGCTCCATGGTGGCGAGGGCGCTGGAGGCGGCTGACGCGTTGGCGGAGGAAGGCATTCCCTGCACCGTGGTGGACGCCCGCTTCGTGAAGCCCCTGGACGAGGCGCTGCTGCTCAAGCAGATCGGCCGGGCCAAGTGCGTGCTCACCCTGGAGGAAAACGTGCTCAACGGCGGAATGGGCCAGGGGGTGCTGGCGGTGATGGCCGCGCACGACTTGCAGCGCCCCACGCGGCTGCTGGGCGCCCCCGACGCTTTCGTGAGCTTCGGCAGTCAGGACGATCAACTGCGCGCTTCCGGCCTCGCCGCCGGGCAGGTCGAGGAGACCGCCCGCGCACTTTTCGCACAGGTGACAGGCGTCACCCACGGCAGGAAGCGCCGCTCGGCGTAAAGCCGGAAGCGGCGATCTGCCGGCTGTACCAACGCTTCACCTCTTTCTTTCCGGTCGTCGGGCGATGCGCGGGGAAATTCGCCTTGCAAACGAGGCCGATGCGGCCGGGTGCCTGGAAATCTACCGCTTCTTCGTGCTGGAGACGGCCGTCTCCTTCGAAACCGAGCTCCCTTCGCTGGAGTCATTTCAGGCGCGGATCGCCGACACGCAGCAACGCATGCCCTGGCTGGTGTGCGAGGTGGAAGGCAGCATCGCCGGATATGCCTATGCCACGCGCTACCGGCCGCGGCCGGCCTACCAGTGGTCCGCGGAGGTCACCGTCTACGTGGCCGAGGGACACCGTGGCCGTGGCGTGGGCCGCGCGTTGTACCGCAATCTGTTTGCCTGTCTGCAACGGCAGGGATACGTAAACGTCTATGCCGTCATCACCCTGCCCAATGCGGGCAGCGTGGCCCTGCACGAGGCCCTGGGCTTTCGCCCCGTGGGTGTGTTCGAAGCGGTGGGACACAAGCTGAACCGCTGGCACGACGTGGGGTGGTGGCAGCTATCCCTCCAGGCGCCGCCGGATTCGCCCAACCCGCCCCAGCCCCTGCAGGCGGTGGAGCCGAGGTTGCAGTGGCAGGCGCTGGAGCTGCCGGACTGGAAGCGCTCCCGAAAAAACCGTGCGGTGGTCCCAGGCCCAGCGGGCCGGCCCGGCTAGCCGGGACTTGCGGCGCCTTGCTCCGCCCCTTCCTTGCGCACAAGGCGTCCGGTCAACGGATCCTTCACACCCTCGACGTTGATGCCTTCGGGGCGTTCGGTCTTCAGGCTTTCCATGCGGAAAAAGTTGTGCGGCTTGACGTGCGTGGCGAGCTGGAGCATCTGGTCGTCGCTGAGCATGGTGGTATCGACGTAGAAGGTCAGCGCGTTGCCACGCAGGGACAGCAGCACATCGATGATGTCCAGCACGTAATCGATCTGCTTTTTCTTCTGTCCCTCCGGCGAGAGCACGATGTGGCGTTTTTTCTCCAGAATCTGGTGCGTGCGGATCACTTCGCGAATGCGCATGGGCAAGGTTTGAAAGCCGGCATCCACCTCCACTTCCATCTTGCGCTGCCTGGAGACCACTTCGTCCCCCTGCTTTACCCGCTGCATGACCCTGATTTCCGTCTTTTCCAGAATGAACCCGTCCGTGAAGTTGAGCTTCAGCGTATGACCGTCGCTGCGGCGTGCCTGGAGCTGGTTTTGCACGCGCATGACGAACTGATCCTTCTGCGTGCCCGGCGTGCTGTAAAAGGCATGCAGGGTGTTCCTCAGCATGTTGCTGACCGCGTGCAGGTTCTGCACATCCTGCTCGGCATAGTAGCGCAATGACTTGGATAGCAGGCGGATCAGGTGCTGCAGCCCCTGCTCGTACCTCATCACGAGCTGGCTCTCCGCCCGCTCATGGGTCAGGTTCTGGATAATGTCCAGCACGTCTTCTGCGATGCTTTCGATGTTTTCCACCTCCTCGCGCAGGCGGGAGATCTTGTGCACCTCGATGGTAAAGTCGTCGATGGTCGTGCTGCAGGACTTGGGATTCTTCTGGATATTGCCCATGTTCTCCGGCACCTGCAGTATTTTCGAAAAGGGCACCGCATTCTGAGCGGTCACGGCGGGGCCCAGACCGAGCTTGAGCGCATCGGGCAAATACCACAGATGCTGGGCGAGAATCTTGCCCGGCTTGAGCTGCTTGATGACCGTCTCGCTGAGAAAGCGGTCCAGCAGGGCGAAGGCCAGGTGACGGCTGTACTCCCGCCAGATCGCCGTCGCCCGTTGCACCTCCTGGCCGGCCTCGAAGAGCGCCGTGAATTCCGCCTGCGGACTCTGGTCGCCGTGGATGCTGTCCAGCTTCTCGTTGAAGACACGGCTGATCGAATCCAGCTCTTGGAGGGTTTCCGCGGGGGAAGCGATGAGCTGATAGCGCACCACCTTGCTTTCGATGAGGTAGGCGAACCGGCTGCCGAGGGTGAGCAGAAAATGAAACCTGGGCATGACGTAGATTTTCACGCCCTCGCTCTGGATATCCTTGGTGAACACCGAGTAGTTCTCCGAGGAGATCTTGGCGATCAGTTCCTTGAGCGTGTTGTAGAACTCGCTTTTGCGGAAGGCATCCTTCGCCTCCTGCCGCTCCAGGTTGTACACGCCGCGCTTGTAGAGCGACCAGATCAGCGCTTTGATATTGTTGGCGGCATCCTCATTCCCTTGGGCGCGCAGCTCGCCCAGCAGTTGCTTGAAGCCGCGGGCTGCCTCCTGGTAGCTCTGCTGGAAGGTATCGAATTCCCTGAAGTCGCGCTGCGGCTTCTTGGCGGACAGCTCGATGTCGTCCATCGTCATGAAGGAATCGAGCAGATCGTTCTCCCGTTCGGACTTCCAGCCCTTGGCCCCCAGGCTGCCCAACAACCCGCGTTTTTTGATGAACGAGGCGAGCTGATTGCGGGATAGCGGCAGGTCGTGGCGGTTCACCACGGTCTGGTAGATGACCTCGAAGAAGTTATCTCCGAAGGTGCCCTGCAGGTAGCCGATCTTGTGGTCCACCGCCTTCCTGACGTGCCGCTCCACCTGCATGCCGATCAAGGCGGTGTAGGCGTGGCTGAGTACGGACGCCTCGTTCTGGAGCTGGCCCAATGGGGGCTCTCCCGGCTCGATGAACAGTCCGATGGAATTGGGCCGGGTGGCTTGCAGTGCCACATCGAAGCCGAAGCGGCTCTGCGCCACGGCCAGTCCACAGAGGCGGTCCAGGCTGGACAGGTTGTGCTCGCCGAGGTGGAAGGAAAAATTGACCAGCTCCTGCGCCGCGTTGACGATGTAGATTTCACGCAGCGACTTTTCCCGATCCTTCGCGTGCCCTACGATCACGTCCAGTGTGCTCTTCCGTATCGCCTCGCTGATGATCTGATACCGGTACAACTCTCCATTGAGCCGCGCCGATATCCCCCTGAGGTCCTCTGCGCTGATGGGGATCTTGCGAAACAGCTCGATGAACTTTCCCTTCTCCAGCAGTGTGGCACGGTTGCTTTCGCTGATTTGCACCAGATGAGCAGCCTGAAACTTGGCCATCTGAAACAGGCGCAGCAGATGTTGAGCTGCACGTTGCCGCGCCAGACCACTGTCGTTTTGCACCTGCTCCAGAGTCTGATTGGAGAG
This sequence comes from SAR324 cluster bacterium, assembly GCA_022572825.1. GTDB lineage: Bacteria > SAR324 > SAR324 > SAR324 > JACQKK01 > JACZVE01. Next base: position 1,652 of record JACZVE010000068.1, on the reverse strand, counting down.
ACTGACCAGTTGAAAGGTCGCTTCGGCGAGCTTTTGCTTGAACTCCGGAGTAATCGCCTCGGCGCCACCTTCGGCAGTCTTCTTGAGGAAGAAGTGCAAAGGCTCCAGCTCTTTGAGCAACTGCTCCTCTTCCGCCTCGAGGGTGTGGATGAACCCGCAGCGCCGCCACAACATCGGATCCACCCTGGCCCGGTGGCCGATGACGACACTGGTGAGCCGCTTGACAACCTGGTCCAGCTTTTCCGTGCGCCCCATCCCCCGCGAACTGCCATCGCGGGCGTTTATGTAGCGGTTGAGAAAGCCGAACAGTTCCGACTTGGAGCGGATGGTCTCGGGCCTTTCCTCGTCCTGGCCGAGGAATGCGCTGAACGCCTTGATCGCCTGCTCCAGGGGCAGATCGGCCAGCAGAATTTCGAACATGGACATCAACTGCTGGATGTTGAGGCTGCCGCTGAGCAGGGTTTCCCGGTACTGCGCCAACGCATGGTGGTAGCGCGAGGACAGGTCCGCCAGCAGGGACAGATTGACGGTCTCGCTTTCGCTGAGCTCGGACGGATCGCCGCCGCCGCAGATGCGGGTCACCTTCTCCTGGATCGGCGCGGGCAGAAAATCCAGGTCCAGCAGATGGCGAAGGGTGCTGACGAATCCTTTGCGACGCTGCACCCGCGAGGTGAGCATGGTCTTGAGCGAGGAGTTTTGCTGGACAGTGGCCGGCAGCTGGACGCAGGACGGATCGACCTTGGCGAGAAGCTGATCCTGCGTGGTGCGGTCCGCACCCGTCACCAAAATGGGCCGCCCCGTCTTGATCAGCTCGGAAAAGATCAGCGGCGCGGCGAGGGGCTCTTCCTTGATCTTGTTGATATTCAGCAGCATCACGCAGGAAGGGTCCTGCCGAATACCCCCCAGCCAGCGCCGCAAGCCGAACAAATCCTCGTTGGGATTGATCGATACGGATTCCGTCACCTCGTGGGTCAGACCTTTGCTGAACTTGCCTCCCACCGAGCGGCGCGCCTTGCGCTGGATGACGTAACGGAACGGGTTGACCTCTGCCTTCACCTCCGGCGAGTTGAACACCGCGAGAAATTGATCCAGCCCGACGATCTGGTCCACGGGGACGTTGCTGACCAGGCTGATCACGCGCTGCTCAGCGGCCGCGGCCGTCGTGTCCGGCTGAGAGGCGGCGCCTACCAAAGGGTTCGCTTGCATCGCGCTCGCACCGTGATGGTTGTCACACGGCAAGGCCGCAGAGCGTCCCATGACGCGCTTGCTGGGGCTTGGCCGTACGAGGCATGAATGACTAATCCTATACTATTTCAGCATGCTAAACTATCCCTCCCTGCGATACAAGGCCAAGGCGCGGCCGTTGGCCCTCTTGCGCAGGGTCTTACACGAGGTCTTACACAGCGCGCCGGCTGCATCCGGCGCGCACCGCTGGCCGCCTTGCGGAATTGCGACACGCGGCGCCATACACCATGGACGCACGGCCACTGGCGGTGCCGCCGATTTTGCACCCGCTGGACCCTCGCATCCGGTCTTCGGGCACACCCGACGCCGTCCAGGTGATTCAGTCCGATCCGTACCGCCCGGACGAAACTTATTCCTTGATTACCGCTGCCATGCTGCGGCACAAAAAATCCATGTTTTCGCCGGTC
>JACZVE010000414.1 GCA_022572825.1 SAR324 cluster bacterium | reverse complement strand
AAGAAGAAGGGACAATTCCGCACCTTCTGGAACGGCTTCCAGCAGTCGGTCGATCTGTTGGTCAGCAGGGAAGTCGTGATGATGTCCTGCTGGGAGCCCCAGGTGTACGTCTCCCGCCGCAAAGGTGTATTCGTCGAGTACGGCACGATGAAGGAAGGCCATCAGATCTGGAACAACATCGTCATGCTCAGCATAGGCGGCAAGCGGCGGGGCAAGGAAGACGCCTTCTACAGGCTCTGCGACGTGTTCCTTTCTCCCTGGTATTGTTCCAAGCAGCTGGCCAAGTTCGGCTTCGCCTCTCTCACAACGGGCGTGAAGGAATATGTGCAAGCCCGCCCGGACGAGTTCGACGTGAAGCACCTCAACGAGGTGCTGGCCAAGAAGGAAAAGCGCTTCGCCAACAAGGGCAATGCCTGGCAAAACGTGTACCCCACGCACCTGCGGGATTATCAGGAGTGGTGGAGCCGGGTGCAGGCCGCTTGATCCCCAGATGGATGCTCAGCACAGACCAGTGACCCCGCCCGGCACGCCCGCTTCCCGCAACACGAGCGCAGCCGGGCGGTGGTGGCGAATAGTGTCCGGCGAACGGGGGCTGCAGCGGGTGGCCTTTTACGTCCCCTTGGCCTTCATGATGGTGTTTCTCGTGATACCGATGGCGCTCACCGTGGTTTGGAGCGTCTTCGAACGCACCAATTTCTGGATGAAGCCCGCCTTTACGCTCGTCGCTTACGAGAAGTTCTTCTTTTCCGGCCGCTTCGATACGTTCAGCTATTCCATTGTCTATTCGGTCGTTGCCGTGGCGGTCTCCTTCGTCCTCGGCTTCCCCATCGCGGTATTCGTGCGGCGGCGCATTACGGGGCGCGCGCAGCACGCGGTCATTTTGTTGTTCATCCTCCCTTTCATGATTTCCGAGCTGATCCGCACCTTCGCCCTGCGGCCGGTGCTGGGCCGCACGGGTCTGATCAACAACGCTCTGATGGCCGTGGGCATTATCGATGAGCCGATCTCGGTGATCCTTTACACGCCCTTGGCAACGATCATCGGGGAAGTGATGTCCTTCCTGCCGTTCATGGTGTTTGCCACCTTTCTGGCCATGGAGGCGGTGGAGCAGTACATCTTTGAGGTTTGCGACGATCTGGGCTGCGGCCCGGTGAGCCTGTTCAGGGACATTATCGTGCCCCTGGCCGCACCGGGCATCTTCGCCGGCAGCCTGTTCATCTTCATCAACGGCATCGGCCTGGCGATCATTCCAGACTTCCTGGGAGGCCCAGCGGCGGCCAACGCCGGCATTATCGTTTTGAATTCCATCGCGGCACTGGATTTTCCGCTGGCGATGGCCATCAGCGTGGTGATGATGGCCCTGATGATTGGGTTGCTCTACCTGGGCCACAAGCTGTTCGACCTGACCAAGATTCTGGAGCCGATCAAGCGATGAGCGGGGTAGGTAGCGATTACAGTTCGCCCTGGGCGCACCGCGCCAAGTGGCTCTATACGCTGGCGATCGTACTCTGCCTGCTGCTCCCGGTGTTTTACACCATGTACATATCCTTCAACGATTATGGGTTCGGCTCGCCCAAGTACGAATTCACACTCGCCTACTACGTCAACCTGTTGGAAAACGAAGAGATTCGCCAATCCCTGCAATGGACGTTGTTGCTGTGCCTGTTGACGGTGGTGACCTCCGTGCCCATGGGCCTGCTGGCGGCGAAGTTCTACAAGCAGACCCGCTACAAGGTCTCCTTCGTGATGCTGATGCTGCTGCCGCTGTTCATTCCGGCCGATATCATGGCGGCCAGCCTGCTGGTGTTTTTCAAGAACCTCAGCCGATTTCTCGGCGCATGGCTGGAAGTGGAATGGTTCGACCTTTCCTGGTTCACTGCCTGGATCGGGCAGATTCTCTGGACAATGCCCTACGCGTTTGTCGTGATATTGATCACCATGTCCCGTTATCACGTGCAACAGACCGAGGCCGCCCGAAGCTGCGGGGCCACTGCCTGGCAGGCCTTTTGGCAGGTGGAATTTCCCCAAATCCGTCCCGGTGTGTTCTCTTCGTGCGCTTTCGTTTTTATCCTCTCCTTCAACGAATATACCCGCACCAACCTGTTGAACGGAGGGTTCGATACCTTTACGACCTATGTGGTGAACTACATGCTGAGCAGCGGTATGGAACCGGAGGTTTACGCAATGAGTAGCATCATCGGCGTTACCTCCATGGTGGTGGTCGTCTCGGTGATCTTCTATCTGCTGTCGCGTCCCGAACTGCGCGAATTGGAGGAACGAGGGGCCACGGCCGACCCCTGAGCGCATCGGCGATGGCGCGCATTCCCCGCCCACCGGGCGTAATCCTTTTGTCCTCCTGAAAACAGCATGTCCGAATTCTCCGTGGACGTGGAAAATCTGGGCAAGGACTTCGGCGACGTGAGGGCCTTGAATTCGGTGTCCTTCTCCGTAAAGTCCGTCTCTTATTTCGTCCTGCTCGGACCGAGCGGCGGTGGCAAGACCACCATCCTGCGGCTGATCGGGGGGTTCGAGCGCCCCGACCGGGGCCACATCCGCCTGATGGGCCGGGAGGTCACCGGGCTTCCGCCCAACGAGCGGAACAGTTCCATGGTCTTCCAGAATTACGCCCTGTTTCCCCATATGAATGTGGAGCGGAACGTGGGCTACGGCCTCAAACTGCGCAGGTTGCCCCGGAAGGAGGTCCATCCGCAGGTGGAAAACATGCTGGAACTGGTGGGGTTGCAGGGGTTGA
>JACZVE010000413.1 GCA_022572825.1 SAR324 cluster bacterium | reverse complement strand
TGTTGCGTTGGTATGTCCGCCGTGGCGTGGTTGAGAATTTCCATGTGCAATGCCACGATCTTGCGGAACTCCTCCACGCTTTGCTCCGCAAACTTGAGATGCCTCCCCATGGCCAAATCGGGCGAATCGATCTGAAGCAAAAACCCGGCGTTGGTGATGGCCTCGTATTCCACCTTGAGCACCTCCGCCAGGGCCTCAAGATAAGCCTCGTGCGATGGGTAGTAGACGTTGTCGAGGAATACCGCCACAACGCCGGGGGATGCTGCGTTCATGAAAGTATCGTGGGGGTTTGACCCCTCCACGGCCGCTTTGAAATTTTCCAGATCCGTTTCCAGGGCGGCGGTATCCTTTGACGCAATGGGTGCCTGACAGCAGGGTTGGACACCGATGGGGTATAGCAACCCTCTTTTGACGGCGCTGATGGCATAATCCCGGTATTCCATCAGGTCCTTGGAAGTCAGCGGCTTTCCTTCACCGCCGAAACCGGTCATACGGTCCTTGACGTAGGTCGAGTAACTGATTTTGCTCAGTTCGCCATCGCTCACTATGTCAATACCGGCCTCCACCTGTTGAGCAACAATGCCGCCGATGGAGCGGCGGAGGCACGACTGAAAAGCATCATCGTCAACCGCCTCCCCGGCGTCCTTGGCAAGAATCAATTGCAGCAAATCTTCCGGGCGGGGAAGGCTGCCGGTATGGGTCGTGAGGATACGATCGATGCTTTGTTTCACGGTCTGCCTCCGATCAATAGGGCATCGATTTTCGCCTCTTCATCGGCGCCCATCAGGCGGGAATACCCGGTCACGTCTGCGCACAGGATCGCGGTGAGTTTTCGCTGGACGTCAGATGAGGCCACGGCTCCCCCATGAACAAAGACCAGTGACGGATGAAAACTTACCACAGGACAGGCGCGGACCTAAATCCCCTGCATGCCCAGCAAATCTTCCATGGACACCACGGTGATGCGATCGGAGGCTCTGGCTTCTTCGCGCTGGGCGGCGGTGTTGTAGCCCCAGTCCACCAAGTACAGCCGCACGGGCTCCAACTCAGGCGTGGCGGCGACTTGCCGCAGGGTGCCCATGCGGTCCTCGATGAAGTGCAGGGCCGCTCGAGCCGACTCCGGCCGTTCCATCAATTCGCTCAGAATTTCCGGTTTGGTTTTGTTCTGCTCCAGGCCGAACACCCGCTCCATGGAAAGTTTGATCCGGTTGTGCTCCAGCAGCAAGGCCACGAAGCGCTCCTGCTTGGTGGTGACGATGAAGACCTCATGGTTGCGCAGCGCCTCGGATAGCACATCGCCGATGCCGGGATAAAAGCGGTTCCAGCACAGCCAAGCACTGCGGTCCTGTTCGATCAGCTTGTCGCGGGCATCTCCAAAGAGCTGCTTCAACCGGTGCGGGGTCAGCCCCTCCCTCTCGATAAAGGCGTCTCGCAGAGCGGCGAAATCGCTCAGCACCGCCTCGTCGTCCACCTCGCCGTCCTTGATCAGGCGCATCAGGGCAACGGCCTCATACCCCGTGTGCAGGACGGGGCGCAAGCGGCAAAACCGCTGCTGCAGGGCCTCGGGCAGGGGCGCGCCATCCGCTGGCCAGAGCGCGGCGCACGCGTTCCAGGCTGCCAGGGCGGTTTCCGGCGCGCTATCGCAAATTACCCCATCAAAATCGAAGCAATAGACGTCCATGGCTGCGCTGTCTCCGGTTGGGCGAATGTAGCCAGGGGCAGGCTGCAAAAGTGGTATATTAGCAATCCGCCGCACTCAAGAATGGGAGCATATCTGCTATTGATATTATTGGGGATTTCGGGAGTCTGATTTCTCTGGATCTGCACTGCCTACGGACTGCCTACGGCGTACCGGGCAATTTAGTCCGGTAGCCCGGCTTTGCGGAGGAGTTCAATACACCGCTCCCGAACCGCTGCGTCTTTAAACAACGACACAAAAATATCATTCGAGCAGGAAAATTTCGAGTCAATCCGGAGCACCTGAACAGCCTGCTCCCTTCCTTTCGCCTCCTGACCGGACTCCATATAGGTCAGGACAAGCCCAAGTTGGGCGTGCAAAAAATCGGGCAATTGCTCCACGCATTTGCGATGGACAGCTATGGCTTCTTCAAAGCGCCCCAGGATTCGATACGCGGCTCCTAGGGTGCGCAGATACCAAGCGGGCGGTACGGGTTCAAGCCGTAGGGCGATTTCAGCCCGCTCCAACGCTTCCTCGCCCCTGCCTACTTCCGAAAGAACCAGGGATAAAAAGCCATTGGAATCAGCGTCGTTTCGATTAAGCGCAACTGCCCGTTCTCCACACTCGATCGCTTTTTCATGCTCGAATTTGTAGCGAAGTGCCCCGCATAAGACTCCGTAGGCGTCGCTCAGGCAGTCGTCGAGGGCGAGGGCCTTGTTCACCATCTCAATGGTACGGTCGAAAAGTGCTTGCGGTGATTCCGCACGTCCGGAAATGGCCTCCTGATGGTAAGTCCACCCCAGCCGCACCAGCGCATAACTGAACCGGGGATCAAGTTCCAGGGCTTTTTTGAAGGCCGCCTCAGCTTCATTAAGCTTTTCCTGCTTTACATAAAGTTCACCCAAGCTGACATGGTAAACGGGATTAGTGGAATCCAACTCAATAGCCCTGCTAATGAGTTCCTCCGCTTTTTGTAAATGGTTTAACTCTACGTACAGATAACCCAGGTTGTTGTGAGTAGTGGCCTGATTGGGATCAAGTTCCAAGGCCTTTTTATACGCCGCCTCCGCCAAGTCATACTTTTTCTGAT
>JACZVE010000067.1 GCA_022572825.1 SAR324 cluster bacterium | reverse complement strand
GGCGGGGTGCTCGTCCGCGAATGATCAGACGCAATTGGTGTGCGGCGCCCAGGTGCCTGGGCTGGAGGAAACGGTTCAATGAAAGGAAGCGACAATGGCTATGAGAATTGATGGGCTGGGTGGCGGTCCGTTCGCCGATCGTAAATCACTCGGTGAACGACGCCCGCGCCGGCGCTCCCCGGCGCAAAGCCCGCAACAGCAGAGAGGCGGCCCAGTGCAGCACGCGCGGGCGCGTTCCGAGCAGATGAGAGTGGAGTTTGCCGGGCTGAATCGGGCCATCCGCGACAGCGAGGACGCGCTGGCGATTCTACAGTGCGCGGACGCGGGCCTGGAACGTGTGGCCGGGCTGCTGGAGCATCTGGAGCAACGGCTGTGCCCCATCACGGCGGGCGCATCGGCCGGGGATGGACCGGACGGGGCGGAGCCGGCTCGCCGCTCCTGGCTCGCGGAAAATCTGGCCGCGATCGAGGAGGTGGCGGAGAAGACCCGCTTCGGCGATCTGCGGCTGCTGGACGGCAGCCTGAGCTGCTTCGGTGCCGCCGTCGGCGACGGTCTGTCGTTCGTGGCGGCTTCCGAGGCGGCCCGCACCTCTCCACCGCACGGATACGAGGTGATGCTGACCCGCGAGCCGGTTCGCGCGACCCTGCTGGGCGATGCGCCGCTCACCGCGGAGGTCATCGCCGGCGGCGTGTGCCTTTCGTTTGAGGAAGGCGGGCGCCAGGCCGCCGTGATCGCCCGCGCCGGTCAATCGTCCGGGGCCGTGGCGCAGGCACTTCAGCGGGCGGCCGAGGCCGGCGGACTGGCGCTGACGGTGGACGCCACCTCTGACGCGCGGTTGCTTGTGCAGCATCAGTGCTTCGGCTCCAGCCACCGTTTCACCGCGGCCAGTTCGGTGCCCGGCGTACTGTCGGGTGCGGACGGATCGGCGCGCAGGGTCGCCAACGGGCGCGACATCGCCGGATTCATCAACGGCGAGCCGGCTACCGGCAATGGCCAGACGCTGACCGGATGTCCGGAAAATGCCACCACCGCCGGTGTGGTGGTGCGCTATACGGGCCTGCCCTACACTGGATGCACGGGCCGGCTGCCGCGCCGGCGCCCCGCCATTCTGGAAGTACGGGTATTTGCCGGGCGCGTGATTGTCGCGCAACAGGCCCTCACCCTGCGGCTGGACGAGCACGGAGGCGGTACGGTGAGGATCGGTCTGAAATCCGTGCGGCCGGCCGCCCTGGGACGGGACGTGGAAACGGCCAGTGGATACATTTCTCTGGCGGATATCCGCGCCGGCACGGCCGGTGAAAGCGCGGATGCCCTCAAGCTGGTTGCCTGGGCCCAGGTGGAGCTGTCGGAACACCGCCAGCGGCTGAAGGCATTGTGCGCCGGCAGGCTGGCCAATGTTCTGGCCCGGCTGCAGGTGAAGGCACAAAACCTGGTGGCGGCCAGCGCCGACATCGAGGCAGCGCCGGCCGCCTGGGAGGCCGTGCGGGAACTGAGCGTGCAAATCCGCCGGGAGGCAAGGTGGGCGCTGACCGCGCAGTCAGAACCGACCAGGAGATCGTCTCTGTGGCTGCTCGACAGCGAGCCGGCGCGCGAACCGGGCCCGAGGTGGAACTAATCCCGGCCGCACTCCCGGGCCTCGGAAGAGAGTGCGCGATTGGCGCCGATAGCCGTTCTGCCGGAAGCGGCGGAAGCCGGCGGCGCCGCATTGGGCGATAGGAACCGCCACACGCATGAGAGGATGACATGACTTTGCGAATCAACACGAACATCGCCGCCCTGAAGGCCGTGGGCAATTTGCAGGATACCGACCGCAAACTGGCGGAATCCCTGCAGCGGCTCTCCTCGGGCTTCAAGATCAGCAAGGCATCGGACGATCCCGCGGGGCTGATTATCTCCGAGCAGCTCCGCGGGCAGATAGTGGGCCTCAACCAGGCCATCGCCAACTCCGAAGTGGCCACCGCAATGGTGCAAACCTCGGAGGCCGCGCTGACGGAAGTGAACAATCTGCTGATCCGTATGCGGCAACTGGCATTGCAGGCCAACAATGAGGGCGCCAGCGATCCGGGCACCCTGGCGGCCAACCAGCTGGAAATCGACGACGCACTGGAGACGATCAACCGCATCGCGCAAAACGCGCAGTTCGGCAACCGCAGGCTGCTGGACGGCAGCGGTGGCATCAACGGTGAAGCCATCGGCGCTGGACTCACCTTCATATCCGGAACCTTGAGGACGCGCTCCTCGCCGTTGGAAGGGTTCGCCGTAGACGTGGAGCAGGTAGCCACGCAAGCCGTTCTGCAAGGCACGACGGGTCTGGACGAGGACGATCTGCCCGGCCTTCAGGTGACTTTGTTCGAGGGCGGCAGGACCGTCCAAATCACCGCGCGCGAGAACGACACGCCGGCCAGCTTCTTCGGGCGCCTGCGCCGGGCTGTCGAGGAAGGTGGCCTGGCGTTGGAGCTGTTCCTGAACGAGTCCAACGTGATTGGGATTCGGCATCGGGAATTCGGCAGCGCCAACACCTTTCAGGCGGCCAGCTCCGTGCCCGGGGTACTCTCCTCGGAGGCCGGCGTGCTGGAGGCGGCCATACCGGGTCAGGACATCCAGGGCACGATCGGGGGCGAGGTAGTCGAGGGACGGGGCCAGTTGTTGCGCGGCCTGGTCGGCAGCGAACACACCGACGGCCTCGTCGTGCGCTTCGCCGGTCCCCTGGTGGTCGTCGATCCGGAGGGGCCCGACGGCCGGCCCGTCCGGGCGCGGCGGCCGGAGCCCGGTATCGCCGGAGTGGTCAACGTGTTCAACAATGCCCTGGAGTTTCAAGTGGGGCCGAATCCGGGCCAGAAGGCGGCTGTGGCACTGCCCAACGTGGCGCCGCGCTTTCTGGCCCGCGATGTGGAGAACGCCAGCAACTTTGCCAATCTGGCGGACATCCGCGTCGACACGCAGCAGGGCGCGGGCGACAGCATTCGGCTCATCGACTCGGCGATCAACCAACTGACCCTGACGCGGGGACGCCTGGGCGCGTTCCAGAAAAACGCCCTGGAAAGCAACATCGCCACGCTACGCGTGACGGCGGAAAACCTGATCGCGGCGGAGTCGGCCATTCGCGATGTGGACCTGGCCAGGGAAATCACCGAGTTCACGAAAAACAAGCTGCTGTTCGACGCGGGAACGGCGGCGGTTGCCCAGGCCAACCAGCTTCCCTCCAAGGTGATCTCGCTGATCACCTGAGGGACTGATCACCGAAGGGACATCGCCGGGCGAGCAGGGGCCAAGCGCCACGGCCGGCCCGGTGGGCAACGGTAAACGCCACACGATCTGAGGAGATCGAGCATGCGATACGTGAATATCGTCCGCGATTGTCGGCCCGGGTTTCGCCTGGGGGTCGCCGCGGTGCTGCTGACGGCCTCGTTGGTGGCCTGCGCTCCGGGCGGCAGGGATATGCAGCGGGTTTCCTGCAGCGAGCGCCGGCTGAATCTGGCCAGCTCCCTCTACGAGCGCGCCAGGGAGCAGTTGGCGATCCATTTCGAACAGCGGATAGATTCCGCGCTGGGCGAAGCGTACCAATCCAGCCAGGATGCCGTCACACTGGCGCGGGCGACGGTCGGTTGCCGCGATTTCGACCAGTTGGTGCGCCGCCAGGCGATCGATCTGATCCGCACCAACCTGCTGTTTCAGAAGCTGGTGGTCTCCAACATGCGCGACCAGGATCCCGGCGTGGTTGTCGACTTGTACGGCAATCAATATCGGGAGATATTCAAGAATGATATCCAGTAGTTAAAATGCGAGACCAACAAGAGCTCTCTCACGCTTGCGCCGTTGCCGCACGGCTGCCTCCATCCGGGCCGCAGGCGCGGGCGTGGCGCGGGGTAGGGGAACGTATGGCATTGCGAAGCGAGGACACCATCGTGGCCATTGCCACTCCGCTGGGCGTGGGCGGCGTGGGCATCATCCGCCTGAGCGGCAAGGAGGCCCTGCCCCTCGTGGACGGCATCTTCCGGCCAGCCGGCGGCAGCTCCCTGGCCCAGGCGGAATCCCACCATCTGCTCTACGGCTGGATCGAACGCGACGGGCGGCCCGTGGACGAGGTACTGGCCGTGGCCATGCGCGCGCCCCGCTCCTATACGCGTGAGGACGTGGTGGAGGTGCATTGTCATGGAGGCACCATGGTGTTGCGCACGGTGCTGGAGATGGCGATCCACGGCGGCGCCCGGCTGGCCGAGCCTGGTGAATTCACACTGCGGGCTTTTCTCAACGGGCGTATCGACCTGACGCAGGCGGAAGCGGTCGGCGACATCGTCCGCACCCGGTCGAGCCTGGGCCTGCAGGTCTCGGCCAATCAGCTGCGGGGCCGGCTGTACGAGGAGATCGGCGCCCTGCGCGAGCAGGTGGCGCACGTGGCGGCGCGGGTCGCCGCGGGCATCGACTTTCCGGAAGAGGATGTGGTGTTCGCCCACCGGGAAGAAATCGTCTCAAAGCTGGAATCGGTGCGGACACGCCTGGCGACCCTGCTCTCCCGTGCCGCGCAAGGCCGTATCGTCCGGGAGGGTCTGGCCGTGGCCATCGTGGGGCGGCCCAACGTGGGCAAGTCCAGCCTGCTCAACGCGCTCCTGCGGGAAAACCGGGCCATAGTCACGGAGATCCCCGGCACCACGCGCGACACCGTGGAAGAGGCGGCGGAAATTGGCGGGCTGATGCTGCGGCTGGTGGACACCGCCGGCATCCACCGCACGGAAGATGTCGTGGAGCGCGCAGGCATCGATCGCGCTCGAGGCGCCATTGAGCGGGCGGACCTGGCGCTGTTGGTATTGGATGGCGCGGAGCGCCTCACGCCCGATGACGAGGCGTTGCTGGGGGAGGTCGATCCGGCGGCCACCCTGGTGGTGGTGAACAAGCAGGATCGCCTGCACGGCGCGCAACCGGAATGGATCGGAAAGCTGGCGGACTTTGCATGGGTCGCCCTTTCCGCGCTCACCGGCGCGGGCTTGCAGGAGATGGAAGCGCGCATTTGCCAATGGGCGCTGAGCGACGACCGCCCCGCGCTGGAAGATGCGCTCATCACCAACCTGAGGCAGGAACAGGCGGCCCGCAACGCCCTGCAGGCGGTGGAGGGCGCCTTGCAGGCGATTTGCCGGGGCTTGGGCGACGAGTTGCTCGCCGTCGACCTGCAAAGGGTGCTGTTCGACCTGGGCGATATCGTTGGGGAGACGACGGCGGACGATCTATTGAACCGAATCTTTGCCGAGTTTTGCATCGGCAAGTAGCGCGGATGCGGGGAGTGGCCGCGATATGGATGCGTACGATGGTTGAGCAAGGCGCCGTCGGGGTGTTGCTGGAGCAAAAGCTGGCCCTGCTGCGCGAATTTTTGAACCTCACGCAACAGTCGCTGTTGCTGGTGAACCTGGAGGGGCTGACGCCCCTGCTGGAACGCAAGGACGGATTGATCCGGGAAATCCAACTCATTGACGAGACGCTGGCCTTGCACGAGGAGGCCCCGCCCGACGCCGAGCGCTTTCGCGAGGACTTGGCGCACGTGGTGCAGGCCGTGCTGGAAAACGAGCGCACATTGGAGGCGCGCATCAACGAGGGATATTCGCGGTTGCGTCGGGAGTTGCGCGACTTCGATCAGGAAACCCGGCTGAAGCAATATCTCGAGCGGGCCAAGCCAAAAGGCGGCAAGGTGAACCTGAAGAAATAGCCGCGCCCGCCGCCGGGATTCTCATACAAGGAGTTGACCATGAGACTGTTCAGATTATTGGATCCCGTTATGAACCGCTTGCCGACCGATGCGTCCCGGATCGTCAGGCCCATGCGCAAGGTGCCCTTCGTATCGCCGGAGGCGTTCGTGTCAAACAATACGGCCATCCAGGAGAACCTCGCGCAGTTCGATGCCATCGACCCGCAGAAAATTCGGGCCGGTTTGCGCGAGCGGTTGGAGCAGCGGGTTGAAGGGCTGAACCGCCAGCTTGCCGCCAACGTGAAGTTCAAGGGAATCACCTTCGAGGTGGACGAGGATTCAGGCCGTACCTTTGCCGTGGTGAAGAACCGCGAGACGGGACAGGTGCTGCGCACCATCCCATCCGAGGAGATGCTGAGCAGGTCGGCGCGGCTGAGAGAGGCCTCCGGATTGCTCAAGGATATTCAAATCTGATTCCACGAGGCGCACGCCATGGCTGCTACCAGTTACCAGATGGAGCGTCTCCTCGATCGGCTGCGCCGCCTGAGGGGATGGTTTGCCGGGTCCGCCCACCGCCCGTCGGCCAGCGCGGATCCCGTGCAGGTGACACCACTCGCGTGGGAGCGGGCCCGAGCGGTTGCCGGCCCACCGGCCGGCACGCCAAGGCAGGGCGGGATCGCGGGGGTCGCCGAGCCGGGGCGCTATCCTCCGCTGGTGGAGGCGGAACGGGAACGGCGCGCGGGCAGCTTCATGCGGCCGCCCTATCCCGAGCAGCCCCCGGCCTCGCACATCCCCAGGCTGCAGCGGGTCGCGCGCAAGCGACCCACGCGGCGGCCGCTGGCGGAGGCGGATTAGCGCGGGCACGATGGCGGAGGTTCAATGCTGCACCTGTAGCGAAAACAGGAGCCGGTCGATGGCCTCCGTTTGCTTCTCCGCCTCCTCCAGCAAAGCCTCGTAGCTTTGCTGCAACTCGGCCACCTCTCCGACGAGATCCGGATCCTCCGATGGCACGGGGGGTGACAGCAGCAAGCCGGCGACGCCGCGGTATTCGTCGAACTGATGGCTCAGGTGGCCCAGCAGGTCGATTTCCCGGATCTGCTGGAGCATGGTCACCGTTTCCTCCGGCTCGCGCTCCAGCGATCGATGGGCAAGATTGAGAAAATGGCGGGCGTTGGACAGGCTGCGGCCGAAATCGTCCACGATGCGACGCTGGGTGCGCACAAACGCGCCCAAATTTTCGGAGAATTCGACCCTCTCGTCCATTCCGTCGCTCCGGCCCGGCGCTGCGCGCACCGATTTCCGGTCCGCGCTTCCCACAGCGCTTCCCTCATCCTATCATATGCGGGCAAGGCCCGTGGCCGCCCCGGTGTGCTCCCGGTATACGCCAGGGCGGCTGGCCGCGCCGCAAAAAACCCTTGCGCGCCACCGCGGTTCTTCTCTAGGGTGTGGAACAGCCCCGGGACGGCAACGGGCGTAACGTGCGGCAGATGCGGAACGCGGGCACAGCTTGGCTTGGCACGCGAGCCCTGCGGCAACCCACCGATCAGGATGCATAGCAGATGGTTGAAACAGAACGCGCGGTACAGGGCCGGGAGTTAACCGGCCAGTCAGTGGAGCCTTCCTCGGATAAAATTCTGGAGATCGAAAACCTCCACACCCATTTCTTCACCCGCGACGGCTTGGTGCGCGCGGTCGACGGCGTCTCCTATTCGCTCAACCGCCGCGAAACCCTGGGGGTCGTGGGCGAATCGGGCTGCGGGAAAAGCGTGACGGCGCTGTCGATCCTGCGCCTGATTGCCGATCCGCCCGGCAAGATTGTTGACGGAAGCATCCGGTTCGAGGGCAAGAATCTGCTGGATTATAGCGAATCTGCGATGCAGGGGATTCGCGGCAACGAGATCTCCATGATTTTCCAGGAGCCGATGACCTCTCTCAACCCCGTGTTGACCATCGGTCATCAGATCAGTGAGGCCATCATCCTCCATCAAGGCCTGTCCAGGAAGGAGGCGTGGAACAGGGCGATCGAAATGCTGCGGCTGGTGCACATTCCCGAGGCGCAGCTGCGCGTAAAGGAGTATCCGCACCAGATGTCCGGCGGCATGCGCCAGCGGGTGATGATTGCCATGGCCCTCTCCTGCAACCCCAAGGTGCTCCTCGCCGACGAGCCGACCACGGCTCTCGACGTCACCATTCAGGCGCAGATTTTAGAGTTGATGCTGGAAATGCAGCAAAAGCTGGGTACGGCCATCATCCTCATCACGCACGATCTGGGCGTGATCGCGGAGACGGCCGAGCGCGTTGTGGTGATGTACGCGGGCAAAAAGGTGGAAGAGGCCGAGGTCGGTGAGCTGTTCGGCATGCCCTGTCATCCCTACACGAGGGGTCTGCTCGATTCGATGCCCCGCCTGGACGTGGCGGCAGAGCACCCGCCTGGCCGGGTGCGGCTGAAGGAGATCGAAGGGATGGTGCCCTCGCTGTATAACCTGCCACAGGGGTGTTTATTTGCGCCGCGTTGCCCGTATGCCACGGAGCAGTGTCATGCCGAATACCCGCCCATGGAAGAAAAGCGGCCAGGTCACCTCGCTGCGTGCTGGCATAGCGATCGCCTGATCGGAGAGGGTTCATGATGGAACAGGCCGTGCAGACCCAGCAATCGGAGGCCCGGCATCCGGAAGCGGAGCCGCCCCTGCTGGAAGTGATCCAGCTGAAAAAGCACTTTCCTATCCGCAAGGGTATCCTGTCCAGAACGGTGGGCTTCGTCTACGCGGTGGACGGCGTGGACTTCCACATTAACCAGGGGGAGACGCTGGGCCTGGTGGGAGAAAGCGGCTGCGGCAAGTCCACCGCCGGCAAGACCATCCTCAAGCTGATCGAGCCCACTGCCGGCCAGATCAAGGTGCGAGGCAAGGACATCACCCGGCTGAGCAAGTCCGATATGCGCCCGTACCGCCGGGAAATGCAGATCATCTTCCAGGACCCATACTCCTCGTTGAACCCGCGCATGTCCGCCGGCGGAATCGTGGGCGAGCCGCTGACCATCCACAAGATCGCCTCCGGCAAGGAAAAGCAGGATCGCGTCGCGGCTCTGTTCGGGCGGGTCGGGCTGCGGCCGGAACACATGGCCAAGTATCCGCACGAGTTTTCCGGCGGGCAGCGCCAGCGCATCGGGATCGCGCGCGCCCTGGCCCTGAACCCCAATCTGATCATCGGGGACGAGCCGGTATCGGCGCTGGACGTTTCCATCCAGGCGCAGGTGATCAACCTGCTGATCGACCTGCAGGAGGAATACAAGCTGTCTTATCTGTTCATCGCCCACGATCTGGCCGTGGTCGAGCACATCAGCCACCGCATCGCGGTGATGTACCTGGGCAAGATCGTGGAGCTGACCGACAAGCAGACCCTCTTCACCATGCCTCTGCATCCCTACACGGAGGCGCTGCTGTCCGCCATGCCGATTCCGGATCCCAAGGTGAAGCGGGGCAAGCGCGTCATCCTCACCGGAGACGTCCCCAGCCCGATCAATCCACCCTCCGGCTGCCACTTTCACACGCGCTGCCCTTACGTGATGAATCGCTGCAAGACGGAGGTGCCCGAGCTGCGGGAGATCGTCCCCGGCCACTGGGTTTCCTGCCATCTGCACGGGGACACGCCTACCTGGCCGCTGGCAAAGCCGGCTGGCGCCTGATCGCTTATTCGAAACTTATCGGGAGGAAAAACCATGTCTGCCCTGGCACAGAAGGCCGATCGGCCCCAGAAATTCATCGTGAACCGGGCCAGCGAGGCCACTTTCGAGCCGGGCCTGCGCGACTACCTGGAGTACCGCGATCTCGGCATGGTGGGAGGCACCCACGGCATGGTGCGGGCGCACGTGCTGCGGGTCGTCAAGCCCTGCCCGAAGGGCGGCACCGGGCGGCATTCCCACACCCTCGACTTTCAGATGAACTACATTCTGAAAGGGTGGGCCAGATTCGAGTTCGAGGGGCAGGGGGAGATGACCTTGCAGGCCGGCGATAGCTGGCTGCAGCCGTCCGGCATCAAGCACACCCTATTGGACTACTCCGACGATTGGGAGAATATCGAAATCACCATGCCGGCGGATTTCGATACGGTCGATCCCTGACCGGCAATTTTCCGGCAATCAGGGCCGGCGCGTAACCCAGGGCTGCCTTTTTCACCGCTGCTGAAATTCGCCCGCGGGCACGATTCGCCCCGCAAGGCGCGCCCGGATCTGGCTCACGGTGCGCCGACGATGGCGTAGTGCAGGCGGTAGAATCCCGACTGCTGCAGATCGCCCGCCCCGACATCCAGCAGCGTTTGCGCGCGCAAGGGACCGGCCGCCACTACCTGCAGGGGTGCAAGCGCCGTCCCTTCCACCAGCAGCGCCGCGGTATCCGGGGCTTCCGCCGCGCGGGCGGCGGTGGTCTGCGCTTCGTCGGCCAGCCCGGCCACCACACCCACCGCCAGGCAGCAGCGTACGATGCCCGGCCGGCCGACGACGTTGCCGGCCAGGTGCTCCCCCAGGGCGGCCGCAATCTCGGCGGCCCGGCCGCCTGCCAGCCCCAGCCGCAGGGTGAGCATGGCCCCGCCGATACCCGTGCCGTGCTCGGCGGCGAGCGCGGCGATCATCCGCGTGGGATTGCGGAAGTGGGCCATCACGCGCCGGCTCCAGTCGCTCTGGTTCGCCAGCGCTTTCGCATAGGTGGGTGCGCCGAGCGTGGCCAGCCGCTCGGTGTCGTAGGCGGCGAAGTAGCGTGGTGCACTGTCCACGGCCAGGTAGCGGCGCGCGTTGAGAAAGCCGGCAATGGCCGCCCGTTCGGCCAGGTGCTCGCCGTCGTACCACGCGTTGAAATCCGCCTCGGCCGCGGGTTCCACGTCCGTCCAGACGGCCAGCAGGCCCTTCGCGCTCGTATCCATGTGCGCAGCCTATGCAGGCCGGCAATTGCGGGTCAAGGGAAATTGCAATGGGAAGTTTGCCGCCATGTCTGTACGGCGCCTGCCGAATCGCTCCACAATCGGTCGCCGAACGGCCCGCGTAACG
>JACZVE010000066.1 GCA_022572825.1 SAR324 cluster bacterium | reverse complement strand
GTCAGGCTGACGATTTTGCCCGTAATCCGTGTGCGGGCGGGGTATTTGCCCGTCACTGAATCCCAGGGATTGGGAAACTTTTGTTTTAGGCCCAGCGAGACTTTTTCCTCCACGGGGTCGAACTTGAGCACCATTACTTCCGCCTCGTCCCCTATGGAGAACATCTCGGAGGGATGTACGATGCGGCCCCAGGTCATGTCCGTGATGTGCAGCAGACCGTCCACACCGCCCAGATCGACGAACACACCGTAGTCGGTGATGTTTTTGACAAAGCCCTTGATGAGCACCCCTTCTTTCAGAATCGCCAGGGTTTTCTTGCGCCGCGCCTCGCGATCCACTTCCAGCAGGGCACGCCGCGACAGCACGATGTTGCCCCGTTTCTGATTGAACTTGAGAATTTTGTACTCGAAGCGCTCGCCGATCAGCTTGTCCAGATTGCGCACCGGGCGCAGATCCACCTGAGATCCGGGCAGGAAGGCCTTGATGCCGATATCCACGGACAGACCGCCCTTGATGCGCGAGGCAATCACACCCTCGACGGTGCCCTCTTCCTCGTAAATACGGCCCACTTCCTCCCAGATTCGCAGCTTTTCCGCCTTTTCCTTGGACAGCACGACCACACCATCGGAATCCTCGACGGCTTCAAGAAAGACCTCGATTTCATCGCCCACCTTGGCGGTGACCTCACCGGCCTCGTTCGTGAACTCCTCGACGTGGATCTGCCCCTCGGACTTGTAACCGATATCGACGGTGACGAAATCCTTTTGCAGGGCGATGATCGTGCCCTTGACGATCTGGTGCTCCTTGAACGGCTGCAGGCTTTCCTCGAACATCTTGGGAAAGTCCACGTCGTCCTCGACAAATACCGTCGTCGTATCTTCTTGGGGGGGGGCGGAGGGTTGGGGTTGTGGGGTTACTTCCTCGGATGCCATGTGGGGTCCTTAGCGCTCTCTGATGTCATACCACCGATCGTCCGTCCGTTCCTCCGTTGTGAAAGACCGGATTCCTGTCTTTCCGGCAGGTATTGGGTCCGGATGTCGGCTCCCAGCGACCTGGAAAGTGCTAGCATTACAAAAATCAGCATTTTGTCAACTCAAATCCCGGTGGCAACCCCTGGAAATGCAGTTGACTCTCCATCCCGCCGGGGCGCAAGCAACCGGCTTTGCCGCACATTGGCCCGCCCGGTCCGCGTCGGCACGCCCCGGCTTCAGGGAATGACCTTGTTGAGGGGAAATTCCACGATCGCCTGCGCGCCCTGCCGCTTGAGCTCGGGGATCAGCTCGCGCGCCTGTTTTTCTTCCAGAATGACGAGGACGTCCGCCCAGTCTCTGTCGGTCAGGGCGGATATGGTGGGGGTATTCATGGCGGGCAGCACTTCCAGAATTGCATCCAGATGCTGGTTGGGCACGTTCATCATCAGACCCACCTTGTCCACGGCCAGGATTGCCCCCTCCAGCAGCATGCCCAGCTGCTCGATTTTGCGCCGTTTTTCCGGATCTTCCCAGGCCTGCAAATTGGCGATCAGCTTGGTGTTCGTCTCCAGAATCGTATCGACAATGCGCATATTGTTGGCACGCAGGGACGAGCCGGTCTCGGTGATCTCTACGATGGCATCGGCCAGTTTTGGCGGTTTGACCTCCGTGGCTCCCCACGAGAACTCCACCAGCGCGTCCACTCCGTTTCGCGCCAGATAGCCTTTGGTCAGGTTCATCGCCTCGGTGGCGATCCGCTTGCCCTGCAGATCCTTGACCGATCGGATGGAGGAATCGTTCGGCACCGCCAGCACCCAGCGCGCCTTGCCCGTGCCGGTTTTGGAATACACCAGGTCCGCCACCTCCTTCACCTCGGCGCCGTTTTCAACGATCCAGTCGTAGCCCGTCAGCCCGGCATCCAGCAGCCCCAACTCCACGTAACGGGCTATCTCCTGGGCGCGCAGCAAGAGGCATTCGATCTCGGGATCGTCGATGACGGGGTAGTAGGATCGGTCGGAAATGGAAATCTTGAAACCGGCCTTGCGGAATATCTCAACGGTGGCCTCCTGCAGACTCCCCTTGGGAATACCGAGCTTGAGGATCATTGCTGGTAAACCCGGGCGGGATCGAACACCTTTTCGTCCTCGATCATCGTCAGGTCTCCTCCCTGCTCCAGCCGGCGGTAAAAACAGGAGCGATAACCGGTGTGGCAGGCAGCCCCTCCGACCTGTTTGATTTTGAAGACTGCGGCATCCTCGTCGCAATCGATGAGAATCTCCTTGACTTCCTGGACGTGCCCGGAAGTTTCCCCCTTCATCCAAATCCTGCCGCGCGAACGCGAGTAGTAGTGCATCTTCCCCGTGCGTCGCGTCAGCGCGAACGCATCGTCGTTCATGTAGGCCACCATCAGCACCTCACCGCTCCGGTAATCCTGCACCACCGCGGGGAGCAAGCCGTCCGCTTTTTCGAAGTCCATCATCTGTCCTACCTCCGCCAGCACCTGATGCGCTGCGTCGTCTCGCACCGCCGGACCGACGCCCGGGAGCGCTTTTACGAGGATTGTTGGAAACTGTCAAAGTAACCTACCCCGGAGCGATGATCAATCCGCGCGGTGAGGGAAACGCCTCGATCGATATGCAGATCCCTCATGCATCGCCCCTTCGCCATTCGGCATGCAGCCAACGCCAACACACCGCGAACGTGCCTTAACGTGACGCCTTTATCTTTTGCGCAATTCCCGTTATAGGTAGGGCCGATCGGAATCCAGGCATCCGCGGGCAGGATTTTTCCGCCAGGTTCGCGATTTCCGTGTTTGTTCAACTTCAAGAGGGCGCATCATGACCGAAACGACCAGCGATGTGGCGGCCGGCGAAGCCGAAGAAAGTGAAGTCATAACCGTGGAAGGGGAAGTCACCGAGGCTGGCCGCTACATTCCTTACAGTGGAGGAACGATGGGCTGGTTCGAGAACTCCGGCGTTCTCAAGTGCGAAAAGCCCAACAACTACTTGTTCTATACCGCGATGGAATCGGACATTATTCGCAGCAAGCAGTTTGAGCGCTGGGGAGAACATTTCAACCGCCGCGGCGACCGCGCCCGCGTACGCAAGGAACTGGGTGTTACCGCGAAGGTGGGCCGGTCGACGATACGGGGCAGCACCCGCGACATCTCCATGCACGGTGTCCGGTTACAGTTCTTTGAGGAATTCTCCCTGAAAAAGGGCGATTCCACACACATCAAGCTGCACGAGGGCGATTCCGACGATGTGCTCCTCGAATTCGACGCAAGGGTCGTATGGAGTGAAAAAATAGGCAGGATTCGGCCGATCTGGGCAGTGGGGATGACCTTCGTCGAAATGACGCCTGAAATCGAAGCGAAGTTGAGGCAACTGAGGGACGCTTGAACGCCCATGGGGCTTCTCAGCCGCGTCCGCGCCGATTCCCCGGTGCTGCGTACGGCTGGCCCTGATGATGCGTATTACAGGGGCGCCAAACCATCTCCGGACGAATTCTCGCCGCGCAAAACCGCTCGAGCAGGCCTGCCTGCGGCCCCTGACCCCGCTCACGGCGTGGCCGGCCAGTTGGCGGGCCGGAACACCACCAGTTCCTGCCGGGGGTGGAGCACCCTGCCCGAAAGCACATTCCAGCGCCGCAACTGGGCCATGCGCACCCCGTACCGACGCGATATGGACCACAGCGACTCTCCGGCCCGCACCGTGTGGAAGTGAAGCTGGGTGACGGCCGGCACTTCGCTGCGCTCCGGGTTGAAGGGCCGCTCGTTCACCGGTGGCGCCGAAGCATGCCCGTCCGCGGCCACCGGCACCAGCACCGGCCGGCCAATCGGCAGCAGACTGCGCCAGCCCAGCCCGTTGAGCGCGAGCACATCGCGTGTTCGCACACCGTAGCGCCGGGCGATGTGGGAGACGGTCTCCCCCTCCTCAACGCGATGGGCCAGCCAGGGAATGGGCTTGGGGGGCTCGCGCCGCAAAGCGGCGATCAGGGTCGCCCTGCTGCCCGCGGGTACCCAGAGCAGCACCGGACCCGCGTCCGGCGCGGGGATCAGCCGCGCTTTCCAGGCCGGATTGAGGCGCAGCATTTGTTCCAACGGCACGCCCAGGCGCCCGGCGATATCCAGCAGGCTCACGGCAAAGGCGACTTCCAGGGCCTCCGCGTCCAGGGCCGGCTCGCGCGCCAGATGGGCCAGTCCGTATGCCTGTGGATGTTCCATGATCTCCGCGACGGCGAAAAACGTCGGTACAAAGCCCCGGGTTTGCCGTGGCAGACGCAGCCTCCAGTAGTCCGCGCGCCTCCCCTCGCGCAGGGCCTCGTCGATAGCCTGATTCACACGGTATTCCCCGGCATTGTACGCCGCCAGAGCCAGCTCCCAGTTCCCGTAGCGGTCGTACAGATACGCCAGCAGGCGGGCCGCGGCGCGGGTCGAGGACTCGGGGTCCATCCGCTCATCGTACCAGGGCCAGCGCATGCGCAGCCCGAACTTGCGGGCAGTGGCGGCCGTGAACTGCCACATGCCCACCGCGCGGGCGGGCGACCGCGCGCGGGGGTTGAAATTGCTCTCGATGGCGGCCAGATAGGCCAGTTCGGCCGGCACCCCCTCGTCGGCGAAAACTCGCCGGATCATCTTCAGGTAGCGCCCGGAGCGCCGGTATCCGCGTTCCACCACGTCGCGCTTTTCCTCCAGGAAAAAGCGGATCAACCGTTCCACCAGCGGATTACGGCCCAGCTCAAGAGGGCGTCCCCCAGGGCGCGCACCGGGACGGATACCGGCCGGGCCGTCGTAGCGGATAGCCGTGATCGCGACGGTGGGTGCTCCGGCGCCGTCCGCGGGTTCGCCCGGCAACGGCAATTCACCGCCGGCTCGAGCATTGGCGAGACGTCGGCCAGCAGCGTGTCTCATCAAACGCGGGACCAACCGCCCCGAAGCTTTCGCCGGCGAAAGCTCGGCGGGCGCGCCACGGGAGCCGGGGGGGTTAGGGTCGAGCAGCGGTGACTCTGCGGGCGCCTGGCCTGGGAGACAGATCAGGCCGGCCATCGTCAGGCAAACGAGGGGAAGCGGATTCATGATCGCAGCATCCTTGCTGGTAAAGGTTGGCATCCATGCCTGGCCGGCGGTCTGTCCCGCGGGCGCGCAGCCCGGGAACGTCATATCCCCGCGACCGCGATACGGCAATGCTCCGGCCATCCATATGAGCCTGGGGGGATGGGAAATTACACCCGCCCCGGCCTCCCCCCGGCCATTGCCATTGTCGATACAGGGCCGGCGGGGTGGACGTCAATGCCTCGGCTCACTCGTGCAACCGCTCCACCTGAAAGCGGTGCAGCGTCACGGCTTCCTCCGGGGCGATACCGGCCTTTTCCCGACAGATTTCGATCTGTTGCGCAACGGATTTCACGCCGGGAATATCGGGCAACAGCACCCCGTAGTCTTTGCCGGATTTCACGACTACTCCATAGACTTTGGGGTCCAGCGCGCTGTGGGAATCGACCGGTTCCAGCGGAGTGAGCAGGTCGATAGAAAGCCGGGTGTGTCGCAGGTCCGGGCTTTGCAGCGGCGCGAAGCGCGGATCGCGCGTGGCCGCGGCAACGGCGTTGTCGGCTATTTCCTCCTCCAGCGTGGGCCGCACCGGAAATACGGTGCCGATGCAACCTCGCAGCCGGCACCCGATCTTCAGCGAGACAAAACAGCCGCGGGATGGGCTGGCATCCCGCGCGTCCCATTCCTCACGCCAGTTACGACCTTCCAGATGCGCCTCGATTACCCGGCGTGCATGGAGCAATAGCGTGTGGGCCATGGGTGCGGGGCACTTGAGTGCCTAGAAGTCGCGCGCCACCACCATTTCGGTCACTTTGGCGAGCATATCGCGCTCCGGCAGTCGCGGCAGCAGGGACAAATGGGATCTGGCCTTTTCGGCGTACCCGCGGGCCTCGTTCAGCGTATAGGCGAGCACATCGTACTTGCGCATGATCGCCACCACGTTGAGCACGTCGCCATCTTCGATCGTCTCCTTGGCCAGGATGTCCATCAGCAGGGCATTTTCCCGGGGTGCGGTCACCTGCAAAAGGCGGCTCAGCGGCAAGGTCACCTTACGCTCCTTCAGATCGATGCCGAGTGGCTTGCCCACCTTGCTGCGATCCTCCACGTAGTCCAGCGCGTCGTCCACGATCTGGAAGGCGATGCCCAGATCGTTGCCGTAGTCGTACAATGCCTTGCACTGGTCATTGGAAGCGTTGCCGAAGGTTCCCCCGATCTTGGCCGCCGCGGCGAAGAGGCAGGCGGTCTTGTTGATGATAATCGCCAGGTAATCCTCCTCGGTGGCGGAATCGTAGCGCCGGATAAGCTGCAAAATTTCGCCTTTCGCCATCAGGGAGGTGGTGTGGGAGATCGTATCGAGCACATTATGGTTGCCGAGCTGGGTCAGGGATCGGAAGGCCGTCGCCAGCAGGTAGTCGCCCACCAGCACACTGGCCGAATTTCCCCACTTCTTGCGGGCCGCCTGCTTGGAGCGCCGCGTATCGGCCTCGTCGACCACGTCGTCATGGAGCAGCGTCGCCGTGTGGAGAAATTCCAGCGCACTCGCAGCCGTGTAGGTGCTTTCCTCGGGCGCGGCGAACATTTTGGCGGTGTAGATCAAAATGGCGGGCCGCAGCCGCTTGCCACCGGAGCTTAGGACATATTCCCCCAACTCGTTGAGCAGCGGGATCTCCGTATTGAGATGGCTGAGTATACGGTCTTCGACCCGGGCCAGGTCGTCTTTGATTTCATCAAAGAGATCGGTAAAATTCATCAGGCCTGTTGCGGGTACGCGTGCATAGGGCGGTGGGCATCGCGTCGGCGAGCAGCCCGGCTTTGCGCCGGAAGCTCTCCTTTACGATGTACCACGGCCGCCCTCTTGAAGAAAAGCCCGCTGCCGCCGCAGAGCCAGCGCCGCCAAACAAAGACCACGACCGTGGCGACGCATCCCGGCGGGGGCTTTGGCGTCGCCGTCCCCGCCGCGTGGCGCAGGGAAGCCTCGGGATTGTCGCCTCGTCGTCGCCACGGTCGTGGTGCCTGCCGGGCGTGTGCACCTGCCGGCGCGGCAGGCGATCGAGCGGAACGGCCAGCGGCGCCGGCGGCCGGCCAGCGGTGTGGAAACCGCTGCGATCGCCCTGGAACCTTGGAGCCTTGCATGCAAAGAAACATGGCCACCCTGCGATACGGTGCACCGCCGACCTGGCACACCCGGACCTCGTCATGAAACATTTGCTGGTCGCCTCCCTGTTGATTGTGCTGGGGCCGTCGCTATCCGCCTCGCTCATTCCCCCCCTCAAGGTGGATATCCTGGACGCACAGGAGCGGAAACAGGGCAGGGCCCTGATTTACCCCAATTTCATCGAATTGACGGACCTTTCCGGAAACCTGCGCGGAGCGATCGGGGTCGTCATGGCGCAGGGCCGCGTGCAACTGTTCCTGGTTCGCTCGGATCAGGAACGGCGGCTGATCGGCTGGGCGGAGAACTACAGGCTGTACAATACGGAGGATCAGTTGGTGGGTTATTACTATTGGACGGCGATCTGGAGTTACGTATACGACCCGCAAATGAAGAAGGTTGGCCAGGCCCAATGCTTGGCCTACCAGGGCGTCTGCGCCGCCGGCATCGCAGGTTACCTGCTCGGCCTGCTGTAGCCGCAGCGCACGCGGCGTTATTGCAAACGCCACGGCAAGGCCGCTGCCCACCGGGCGGCGCACCTTCCCGCGGCCGGCAAACGGGGAGCCTGACCACCCCGTACGCACCGCAACGGGCGCATCCCCGCCGATAGGATCCGACCCACCTGTTCGGGCCATCATGATCGAACGCGAGATTCTGCTCAACAGCGCCACCGCTATCCTGTTGGCCTGCCTGCTTTGGCATCACGGCGCAATTTCCCGGCGCTACGGGCGCACTGGATTCCTATTGGTGGTAATAGGAAGCCTGATTCCGCTGCTCGATCCGGCCGTCTACCATGTACTGGCCGAAGACCGCATCGATTTTCTCACGCGGCCGCCACGGTTTGCCGCACCCATGTTCGGCGTCCTGCTCATTGTCTCCGTGGGCGTGCTGGCGGCCTTCGTGACGGGGGCGCGCCGGGCGGCACAACTGGCGCTGGGACTGACCGCGGGCTACGCGCTTTACACCCTATTGGCGCTGCTCACGCCGGTGGGAGCGCCGTTGATGGCCCCGCTGTGGGCGCGGCGGGTCGCCCTGGCACTGCTGCCTGCCGGACATCCGGCGATCCTGCTGCTGCTGTTCGCTGCGCTGCTTTCCATGGAGTGCGCCCCGCGATGGAAGCGTTGGCTGTGGCCAAGCAGCACGGCCTTGCTGGTGCTATACGGCTTGGCCGGTGGGGCCCACTATGGTCTCGTAACCCATCGGGCGGCGGTGCTGGATAGCCGATCGGGCCACACGTGGGTCTATCCGGAAAATATCTGGCTGACGCGCTGGCAGTCGGTGCGTACGAGTGGCGAGCAATACGAGCTGCGCCACTACGGCCTTGGGGGGGCGGCGATCTCCGAGCCCGAGGTGCTGCCGCGCTGGAACGACGAGGCATTGTTCCTGAAGCTCCTGGGCGATCCAGTGGTCTTTCGCTTCTACTTTCACGTCTTTCGCCATCCGGTCGTGCGACTGGACACTTCCGGCACGCAGATCACGTTGCTGATGCAGGAATTGACCGATCAGCTTCCTCTCGTGCCGGGCCGGACGTTTTATCTGGAAGGCGATCTCAGCGGCCGCAATCGATTTTACCAACTCCAGCGGTTCCATTAGGAATAAGTTGTCGGATCCGACCGCGGATGGAGGCGGATAGACGCAGAAAAGAACAACAAGCCGGTATATCGGCGCTCATCTGCGTTATTCTATTGTACTTGCCGCCGGATTTTCCGGGCACGGCCTGTTATTTGGATTGCAGGGTCTGTCTGCAATTCATCTACTGGCGAGGCGACGCGGTTTGTTGACGCGAACCAGCAGGGAGAAAGGGCATGCCCACGCAACAAAGCCCACTATTCGCCTTGGTGCTCTCGGGTGGCGGCGCGAGGGGAGCCTACGAGGCCGGTGTGATTTATTACCTGCGCACTCGGCTTCCAAAGGAGATCGCGCAGCACCCGCTGTTCAAGATCTACTGCGGCACCAGCGTGGGCGCCATCAACTGCGCGCACATGGCCGGCACCGCCGGCGACCCTCTCTATCAGGGAGCACAACTGCGCAAGCTCTGGCAGGAGCTGACCCCCGAAAACATCTACTACGCGGACAAGCGAGCGCTATCCGGATTCCTGGTGAAGTCCGGATTTTTCATGGCCACGAACTTTTTCGGCCTCGACAAGGTACTGGGTAAATTCGAACCGGAGTCCACGTTTCCCTTCCGGGCCATCCTGGACACCACGCCCTTTGTCACCTACATGCGACGCAGTGTGGCCTGGTCGCAGATTCACCGAAATATCGCGCGCCGCCTCGTCGACGCGGTCACGGTGTCCGCCAGCCACATCCACACCCGTCGCCTGGCGCTATTCGTGGAGAAGCATCCGGAAGTAAAATACTCCACGGGCGGGGATCCCCCGATCTTCTGCTCGATTTCGGCCAAGCACGTGTTGGCCTCGGCCTCGATTCCGATCGTCTTTCCCGTCATTCGCATCAACCGCCAGTACTATGCAGACGGAGGGATGCTGCAAAACACCCCCATGAGCCCCGCCATTCATCTGGGGGCGGACCGCCTGCTGGTGGTGGTCACCCTGGGCTCGCGGGGGTCTGGCCAGCCGCCTCCAATCGCCTCGCATCCCGGCTTCGAAAAAGAGCCGCGCATCAGCAACATCCTCGGGCACCTGCTCAACACGATCTTCCTGGACAAGATCGACTACGACCTGGAGCAGATGCGCCGCATCAATTATCTCATTGAGAACTTCGAGGAAGAGTTCGGCGCCGGGGCGCTGGAAATGGTGAACGCCAAACGGCGCGGCATGCGGATCGCCAACCGGGAATTAACGACCATCCGGAAAGTGATTCCATTCGTTATCTCCCCGAGCGAGAATATCGGGCATATCGCCGCCGATATCTTCGAAAAAGTGCTGCGTCATAAGCATAATCTCAATCCCGTGCACAAGTTCTTCGCCAAGGTTGTGGAGGCCGAGGGCGACAACGTCGTGGGATGGGAAGCGAACGGCGGTTTTCTGACCGGCTCCGTCATCGAGAAAGACGGCCGTACCCTCGGGCCGCTTCCGACACGGGACGCCGTCCTTCCGATTCTCTGTGCGCTTTATGCCTCGGTGGAAAAAGAGTGCACGTTAACCGAGCTTTTCTCCGAGCTTCCGCCGCGATTCAGCAGGGCCGGCCTCATCGACGAGTTCCCGCGCGAGGCGAGCCTCCAGATCATCCGCCGGTTCACTCCTGAAGGGCCTGAAGGGCCTGAAAGGCCTGAAAGGCCTGAAAACTTTGCTTCGATTGCAGCGGAGCTTTCGAAGTTCTTCACGCCCGAGCTCGGCTTCGACGCTATCGCCGACATCAACACCCTCGACGGCCTGCGCATCTTTTTTGCCAACGGCGACATTGCGCACGTCCGGCCTTCGGGAAACGCGCCCCAGCTGCGTATCTATGCGGTGGCGAACACCGAGGCGCGCGCGGAGGAGATCGTCGCCCTGGCGCTCCGCGAGCCGGACGGGATCCTGCGCGCGCTGGCTACGGCTCGAGCGTCGCGATGATCCACGTGTAGAAGAAACTTCCGGTACCACGAGCCCTTT
>JACZVE010000412.1 GCA_022572825.1 SAR324 cluster bacterium | reverse complement strand
AGGATTCTCGATGATGTTGGTGCTGCCCAGGCACCGGCTGGAGCCCGATCCGGTCGAGGCGCTGCGCAGCGGGGATTTGCTGCGTCTGCGGCCAGCCGAGGGAATCGTCGAGGTGCTCAGGCGCGCGGAGGGCGGGCAGTCTCAATGAGGTGGAACATTTCCCCGGCACGCGGATAATACTTCGCCGCGAGATTTAACTGCGGATGGGCGCGGATAAACACGGATAAAGATAATATCAAGATTCTACATCGGCGCTCATCTGCGTTAATCTGCGGTTACTTCACGTAACTATCGCTTCGCGGCGCTGCTGATGGCGCTGACGGCCGTCGCGCTGCTGCCCTTCCGGCGAGCGAACCGCGGACGGCCGTGCTAAACCCTGCGGAGGGTATTGCTAGTCAATCGTTCGCCCGACGACTACTCCTTTGCTCGAATAAGTGAAGGCCTCGCTGTGGTGTAGCGTGAGTTGCTGACGCGAGGACCCGAGGTAGCCGATAGCCCTGTTAAGGGATGCTCGCATGCTTCGAATCGCGATCGACGTGGGCGGGACCTTTACCGATGTCGTTTGTCTGAAGGACGAGCAACGCCTGTACTTCACCAAGGTGCCGACGATGCCCAGGCAGTTGGTCGAGGGCATTCTCAACGGCGTGAACCAGATTCTGGAGATCGTAGGGGAGCGGCCCGGCAATGTGAAGCAGTTCATCCACAGCACCACCATTGCCACCAACGCGATTTTGGAGCACAAGGGCGCCGTGATGGGGCTGCTGATGACCGAAGGGTTCGAGGATGTGCTTGAGATCGGGCGGCAAAAGCGCTCGCAAATGTACGATCTGTTTCTGGATACGCAAACCCCCGTATTTCTCGCCCCCCGGCGCCTGCGCGTGGGAATCCGGGAGCGCATCGATGCCGACGGCACGATCGTTGAGCCCCTGGATGAAGAACAGCTCGTCAGCGCCGTTGAGGAGTTGCGCACGCGCTACGATATACAGTCCGTGGCGGTCTCCTACCTGTTCTCCTTCCTCGATCCCGTGCATGAAAGGCGCACGCGCGAGCTGCTGGGAGAGCACTTTCCCGATCTGAGCGTATCCATCTCCTCGGACGTGGATCCCGTCTTTCGCGAATATGAGCGCACATGCCTCACCGCCTTTGATGCCTACCTGCGGCCCACCGTAAGTACGTACCTGCACGAGCTCTCCCGGTCGCTGGCGAACATGGGAATCGAGGTGCAATTGCAGGTCATGCAATCCCGCGGAGGGCTGACCAGCGCCGATGTCGTCGCGGACAAGCCCGTCAGCATGCTCCTATCCGGCCCAGCCTCAGGGGTGATCGGCGGGCGGTACGCCGGCGCGCTATCCGGTCTGCACAACGCCATCACGGTGGACATAGGCGGCACAAGTTGCGATGTGGCCCTGGTCAAGGAAGGCAAGCCCCTGATCTCCCGGGAAGGCCGCATCGGTGTCTACCCGCTGCGGATTTCCATGGTCGACGTCAATACCATCGGTGCCGGCGGCGGCAGCTTGGCTTGGCGGGACGGCGGAGGCGGCCTGCACGTGGGTCCGCAGAGCGCGGGGTCGGATCCCGGCCCGATCTGCTATGGGCGGGGCGGCGAGGTGCCCACGGTGACCGACGCCAGCCTGGTGCTGGGCTACCTCAATGCGGACTACTTCGCCGGGGGGCAGTTGGCTTTGGACGTGGAGGCCGCCCGCGCCGGCATCGAGGCCATGGCCAGGCAGTTCGGCATGAAAACCGAGGTGCTGGCAGCGGGCATTCACCGCATCATCAACGAAAGGACCGCCAACGAGATCCGCCTGGTTTCGGTGAAGCGGGGTTACGACCCCCGGCAATTCGCCCTCGTGCCGCTGGGCGGTGCCGGTCCGGTGCACGGCGGGCGCCTGGCCGCGCTGCTATCCATTCCCACCGTGGTGGTTCCCGAGGCGCCGGGCGTACTTTCGGCATTTGGCCTGCTGGTCGCCGATATCGAGCACGAGCAAACGCGCACCTTCGGGGCCCGCATGGACGAGGTGGAGCCGGGGCGGATGGAGGCGTTGTTCGCGGAACTGGACGCGCTGTGCGCGGCCAAGATGGCGCGGGAAAACGTCCCGCCGGCAGCGGTCATCGTGGAGCACTACCTCGATATCCGCTATGTCGGCCAGTCCTACGAGCTGGAGGTGGTGCTGTCCCACCCGATCTGCCGCCAGAATCTGGATAAGGCGAGGGCGGATTTTCATGAGCTGCACCGCCGTGTCTATGGCTATGATCGGCCCGAGAGCCCGGTGGAGGCCATCAATCTGAGGGCGGTGCACACGGTCAAGGCGAAGGAGATTGCCTGGAAGCGCCCGTCGGCGAACAGGCGCGGGCTTGCCCAGGCGCTCAAGGAAACGCGGCCGGTCTACTTCGAAGAGGTGGGGAAGTACCGGGAAACCCCTATCTATCAGCGGGAGTTGCTTCCGCAGGAGGAGCCGCTGTCCGGCCCGGCTGTCATCGAGCAGGCGGATACGACCACGGTGCTGTATGTCGGCCACACGGCCAGGGTCGATGCCTTGGGCAATCTCATCATCACCCCCGGCAAGGCAAAGTGACCGCGCATATGGATCTGGGGAGTGTACGGGGGCAGGCCCGGAGCGTCCGGCAAGGCCTGGGTGGAGCGGGGGGGCGGCACCGAGGAGGAAATCCACTCAATACGCGTGTTCACCCTGCACCAGGGGGAAACGCTGCACATCCATACACCCGGCGGTGGCGGATTCGGCGATCCCCACGAGCGCGATCCGCAACAGGTGCGCCACGACGTGC
>JACZVE010000411.1 GCA_022572825.1 SAR324 cluster bacterium | reverse complement strand
CGTTAGGCATGGCTAAGATTTTATCCAGGGATTGATTGCGATAGCGTTTGTCCTTGTGTCGGTGCCGGGGGTATCGTTGAAGTCCAGCTTTGTATTCCCTCGCCTTGCCCTTGTTCAGTTCAGTCACCGGCAGATCGCCGAGAATCTCGACCAGCGTATTCATCATTGCCCGGTTTTCCTTGCTGGTCTTGTCCCGCCAAGTTTTCCCCACCAGCATTTCCTTCTCGTATTTATCGAACAATGCGGATATCAAGATCGAGTCAGTTGCGTACTCGGAGATAACAATATTGGGTGGCTCTAAATCCGGCGGTGGGATTGCCGGAAGATCATCATCGAATTTACCGAAGGATCGTTGAATCTCGGTCTTGGCGACGACGATATTGGCCTTCATCAGCTCCCGACACAATTTTTTGAACTCATAGCTTTCTCTATCAACCGCAAACCCCTCCGTATTGAGCAAACCTTCGGCCAATTGCTCAACGGCACCGTATGACCTCCTACCCAGCGACCTGCGGTAGGATTTCTCGTAGTTCCTGAGGTCGCTCATCTCTTCTCGGCGAATTTCACCGTCGTATGGGCCAAAGAGGACTCGGGAGTCCTCTGCCATATCCAATGTGGATCGCAGCCAACCCTGCACCAGCTGAGATACGTCATCTTTCGTTGGCGATTTTTTCATTGCTCCTGCCCGCAGCTGCAAAAAAAGTTTCCGGCATTGGAAAGCGAGATACGCAGCCCGAAATTTCGCCCGCGAAACGAGGCGGGTATCCAGCGGGTGCCTGATCTGGGTCTTCTTTACAATACCACGAAGATCGGCGGGGACATTCAGGCAGAAATAGTACCCGGAAGGCTGAAGAAAAATGTAGGCGGGAGACTTGCTCATCTTGTCACCTATGCACAGCAGTTATGCACAGGTAGAGGCGAACAAGTCTATGTGATTGATATTATTGAAATTTATGGAGGCGGCGGGAATCGAACCCGCGTCCTATCGGGAGACAGCAGGGGTTTCTTCAAGCTTAGCGGCGGTTTTCCGTGTCGCTCGGGGATGTCGGCTGCCGCGGCCTCACCCTTCGCCATCCCGTTGAATTTCACCGCACCGGCCCGGGCAGCCGGCGGAGCTGAGCACGATTATCGCTGCGGTGATGCCCTTATCGTGCGTCGGGCGCCGCATCCGGCGTTAGTACGCGCTGGCTGAGATTAGGCAGCCAGGGCAACCGGAGAATAGTGGCTGTTGTTGGCAGCTACTGAGTCGATCGATTTTTAGCGTGGCCATTCGATCAACCACGGCTTGCTTTCCCTGACATCCACCCCGTAGTCGAAGCCTGTTCGCCCCCAATTCCGGAGCAGTGATTCACGCGAGGTGCCGGTCTGTTTCGCGCTGCGTGTCGCGCCGTTTGATCGTCTCTCGCTTATCGTATTGCCGCTTGCCCCTGGCCAGGGCGATCTCCACCTTGGCCAGTCCTCTCTTAAAGTACATCCGGGTGGGGATCAGCGTCAATCCCTTCTCCCGTATGCGCTGCTGCAGCCGGCGGATTTCGCGGCGGTTCAACAGCAGCTTGCGCGCCCGCAGGGGGTCGTGGTTGCCGTGGGTGCCGTGCCGGTATGCGCTGATGTGCGCATCGTTCAGGTATACCCCGCCTTGCCGGTCGATGGCGCAGTAGCTGTCGCCCAGATTGAGCTTGCCTTCGCGCAGGCTCTTCACTTCCGTGCCGGTCAGTACGATACCCGCCTCGAAGCGCTCCATGAGCTGGAAATCGAAGCGTGCTCTGCGGTTCGCGGCAATCAGCTTGACGGGCGCGTTCGCCATCGCTCGCTCCAGCGGCGGGCCAACCGCCCGTTCCGTGTGCTGCCCCTGGTATCGCCGCCTGCGGCCCGCGGGATCTGCCGGGAGCTCCAACTGAATAGTATAGCACGATCCACGCCCCCCCGTTTGTCTTCGACGGCCTTGCGGGCGACCCCACCGCCGCCATCGCCCGGATGCGCTCCTCGGCGCACTCCCAACGTTGACCGGCAGCATACGGCGGCGCATGGGGATGCGCCGCCGCCGCTACGAGTTACGGGAATCAGCGGACGCCGGGGGCCTTGTACTGCAGCCCGCTCTGATAGGGCGAATCGCTGCCGGTGTCCACCCGGAAGGTGATGTTGAACTTGTTGCCGAAGTTGTAGACCGAGCACCCGAAGACCAGTTCCACGATTTCCTCCTCGGAGAACTCCGTATTCAACTCGGCGAAGAAGTCGTCATCGACCGTGTGGGGGCTGCTGGCGATCCCCTCGGCCAGTTGCACGGCCAGGGCCTCGCGCCGGCTCAGCTTATCGGTGTCGATGCGTTGATGAATGTGGGCCTCCTTCGGGGCCACCTGCTCGCTCACCGGAGCGAGTCGGACGGTCATTCAGTAGGCGCAGGAGTTGATCTCCCCGGTCTTCAGACGCATCATCTCGTGGATGTACGGCTCGATCTTGCCGTTGCCGCCGAACAGCTCGCCGAACACCGGAGCGATCACCTTGAGCAGTTCGGGCCGTCGGGCGATGAGTCCGAACATCTCGGTGTCCCGAAAGGCATCCTTGGAGAATTGCAGGATGCCCTCCACCTGCTCGTCCTGCCCCTTGCCCAAGGGCACGGGTGAAATTCGCGTGGTCATGGCTGCCTCCTGATAGGTGGTGGTGTAGGTTGCGGCGCGGAGCCGGCCGCATGCCTTCCCGTTTTTCCACGGAGAAAGCAGGCGGCATTTTCCCGCGGCCGCTGGATGGACAGGCCGAAGCGGTGTCCCAGGAATCGATTTATAGCGCGGCAGGGAAGTCGCAGTTCG
>JACZVE010000065.1 GCA_022572825.1 SAR324 cluster bacterium | reverse complement strand
ACGCATTACGGTGAAATAGGGCTCCATGAGCTTTTGCTCCACCACCGGGACGGACCACTTGTCTTCCTTATTGTAAAAGGTGTTGATATCCAGCATGTGGTAGGTGGCGTACATGTTCGCCTGGATGTTGAAGTAGCCGGGCGGATGACGCAGGTGTGCCCGCAGTCCGGCAGGCATCTCGGACAGGGGATGGACAAGGCCCGGAAAGATCGCCGCGAACGCTCTTGCGATCGCCTCTTCGGGATCGATAAAGTAGAATGTGACCCGGCCGTCCTTGGCGTCGATCAGGGCCTTCACGGGGTTTCGCATGTAGTTCCCCACATCGGCCTCCTGTTCCGAGTAGGGATAGCGATCGGTCAGTGTGTAAATGTCCAAGATCCACACCAGCCGCCCCTCGTGGATGACCAGGTAGGGGTCCTCATCGTAGGAGAAGAACGGCGCGATCATGCGCACGCGCTTGAACAGGTTCCTGTGCAGCAGGATTCGCGTCTCTTCCGTGAAATCGTCGGACAGCAACAGTTTGACGTCCCGCAGGTAGGCGGCGAACAGCAACCGGCGCCAGAGGCTGCCCAGTTGCACGCCGCCGCTGCCGGTGTAGAAGGTGAAAATGTTGGTATCGCCCTGGGGGTAGTTGAACTCCTTCTGATTGGTCTTCACGAACACGTAATCACCCGCCAGCTCTCCGTAGTAGATCTCCGGATCGGTGATGGTCAGCACCTCGGCGGTGGTGATGGGCGGGAGATCCTTTACGAACAGCACGGGCAGGCCCTGCTCGCTGACCCGGTTTACCGGACCCACCGTCACGCCGTAGCCATGGGTGTAAGTCAGGCGCTCATTGATCCAGGTGCGGCTGGGCAGCGATTCCGGGTTCAGCTCCCGCGGGGAAAGCATGGTCTGGCGAAGCTCGCCGTCGATAATGTAGCGGTCGTTGTCCACGGAGACGAACTCGTAGTAGGTGCGGATCTCCTGAATCTGGGAGAAAGTATCCAGCAGCGGTTCGTGATCCCACAGCCGGATGTTGTTGATGGTGGGGCGATTGTTGGCGATGTCCCGCGCGGTGAGCATCACATCCTCATCCATTTGGCGTTCGCTTATCTTATCGAGGCCGAACGCCTGATTGGTGGCCAGGATGTGGTGCTCCAGGTAGGGGCGCTCCTTTTCCAGCTCGTTCGGCGCGACGACGAAGCGTTGCAGCAGGGAGGCGTATACGTTTCCCCCCACCCAGACCAGCACGAACACGATCGCCACGCCGATCAGCAGGCGGTAATTGGCGCGCACCAATGCAAACACCAGGACTGCGGCCGCCACCAGTGCCGTCCACGCCTTGATTGCCAACACCGGGAGCGTGCCGTTGATTTCCGCATAGCCCGGCCCTGTGAAGAGGCCTCCGGCCCGATGCAGCTCCTCGAAGCGATCCAGGTATATTCCGGCGGCCATCACCACCAGCAAAAAGGCGCCCAGTATGGCCAGATGCAGCCGGCCCTTGCTGGGAAATCCACCCACGGGGATGACGTCGGAGGGCACATTTTTGTTCGCCTGCATACGCAGCAGATAGAGCGCGCCGGATCCCAGCAGTGCGAAGAATCCCACCGACCAGACAAACGACTGGATTTGGTCCAGAAACGGCACCGTGAAGACGTAAAAGGACGCGTCGCGCCCGAAAATCGGATCGACCTTGTTGAACGAGACGGCATTGAGATACAGCATCGGCTTTTCCCAGCCGGAGGTCAGGGCATAGCCGGATAGCACTGCGATCACCGCGCTCACGCCTGCCGCCGCGCGCTGCAGGAATTTTTGCGTGAGCATCTGGCCCAGGGGCGTGATGGCGATTTCCTGGGGCAGGAACTGCATGGGATCGCCCACCTGCCGCACCGCGTAAGCAAAATTCAGCCACAGCAAAAGAAAGGCTGTCAGAAAACCCGCCAGCCCGATGACAATCCTGGCCGATAGAATCGTCAGAAACACCTGGCCATAGCCCATGGTATCCAGCCAGATGTAGTCCACGATCAGTTCGATCCCGGTGGCGGCGAGAAAGGTTATGAGAACGACCAGCGCGATGGCAACCCAAAGCAGTTTTCTGGCAGGCATGTCTCGACCGATTTAAATCAGGTGGAAGGGGGAGGAACCCAGGACAGCGCGAGTGCTGTCATTGACGTAGACAGGATGGGTCAACGATGGCGTGAAGTCAAACACGCCGTGAAGTCGAACACACATCGGTCCATGCGCCCACGCTCCCCTCGGATATGCCGGCGCCATTTGCGAAGGACGGGGTGCGAAATGCCGACTGGGCCTATAGGAAAACAGGGCGGACACGAATACTGAACGTGCAGGGTGCAGGGGCGTACTTGGGAAAACCGGACGAAACGGACAATTTCATCGTTGAAGTAAAGAGAATCAACCAAAGCCTGCGAAATCCCCGCGGCGCGCCGTCTCCCCCCATTGCCGTGCGGCCCCAGTTTGCCGCAAGCGATTGACAGCGTGGGCGGAATCGGAAATAAACTAAAGGGAGCGTCCTGGTCGGGTCGCGTGTTATCCCATAGCTGAGAGTTGCGGATGAGTTGGACTTTCGTATTCGGGGGCCTGATCCTGATATTCGTATGCTCTGCCGCCTCCTACTTGATCAGCACGAAACTGCAGAAGAAATAGCTCCCTCCCGTTCGAAATTTCATTGCCTGGAGCAACTATGTTCGACGCGGTCGGTATCATCATGAAGGGATTCATCTATATCTGGATGATGATCATCGGCGCGATACCCAACGCCTTTATGGCCGGCCTTACCCTCGGCGTGGTGGCCACCGTCATCACCTACTTCGTCAAAAGGCGCAGGGGCTCGGACTGACTCCTCTCTTGTGTCGCTTCGCAAATCGGCCCCCATATTCCTGCCCCTTGCGCAAATCCGGCAGTCTTCCTCAGCCTGCCGGCATTAGCGAGGACTAATTTCCCGACGGGCCCACATCGACGGGCTGTCCGGCGTCGGCAGACTCTTGCCGCTAAGCACCGCAGATTCCGGCGCCGCAGTCTCCTCGGCCCTGCCGGCGCGGTTGTGGGCGTCGTATGATGGGCGCCACGCGATGGGCGCGGCGCAACGGTGTTGCGCGTGCCGCGATAAGTGGACGATGGCCGGCGGATGGCGGGCGGTGACAGGTTACCGGATGGGCCTAGGCAATAATTCGGCCTGGCTCATCATGGCGGGGTCCGTCATGGCGGGTGCCGATACGGGCATAAGGGTAACGGCGCCGCGACGACGACGGATAGCTTGCCACCCAAATTGACGTCTCTGCTGCAGGGAGCGAAACAGCAGCACCGGAGCTTTGACGCCGCGTTGTGCCGGCCAGCGCTCGCTGCGAACGACAACGATCGGGCCAAGTGGGGCTGTCCCCACCTGGGGAGACGGCTGCCGCGCGCTCCCGGCGGGTTGCGTGGCTGCGCTGGTGACAAAGCTGGCGGGAGGCTGCGCAGGCGCGGCAGGTTGCGGATGCGAGCTGCGCGACTCGTGCACTACGATTTGCCGGGGAGGCTCGGTCAGGCTTTCGCGCAGAACTCGCTGCAGGTGCACACGGTGCTCGGGTTTCAGGTGGACGACCTGGGCAGGCTGTGGGTCGATCCCTGCCGTCCGGGTCCACAACAACGCGCTGGCCGTCGCGATTACCAGCACCGAGGCCGCCGCGATTGGAATCCGCCAATGGCGCGGTGAGGAGCGGGCCCGTTTGCTGCGGGCCAGTGCAATGGAGAGCTGCTCCCAGCCGGGCTCGCTCAGGCTTTCGGGGAGGGGTTGCGATTCGAATTGCCGGAATACGGCCAGCGAGCGCTCATACGCGTACTGCTCGGCGCGGCACGTGGCGCATGATTGCAAATGGTCTCTCCAAGGCGGCAGATGCAGGCTGGCAGGATTTTCTACGGCCAGTCGCTTTACGAGTAACTGCTGATCACAGGGCATGGACACCTTTCGCATCGGCTGCTGGTTTGCGATCCAGGACAGGATCAAGCACTTTTCTCAGACCGTCCCTCGCATAGAATAGCCGCGATTTCACACTGCCCTCCGGGATCTCGAGCACCTCCGCGATTTCCTGCACCGAGAGATCCTCCAGATAGTATAAAACCAAGATCGTCCGGTGATGCGGCCGAATCGAGTTGAGTGCATCATGCACCAATGCCTTCTGTTCACCGTCAATCAAAACCCGTTCCGGGGACTCTCCGTTTTCGAAAACAATCAGTGTGGACGGGATCTTGGAACGCTCCGCGTCGCCGTCGGGCAGCGGCTGCCAGCGCCGCGCCCGTTCCAGTTGACGGAGGGACTCATTGACGGTGATGCGGTAGATCCAAGTCTTGAATGCCGCGTGCTGCCTGAATTTGCTCAGATGTCGGAACACCAGCAGGAACACCTCCTGAACGATGTCCTGAACCAGGGCCTCGTGCTTGACGATGGAATAGACCAGGCGGGCGACTTGCTCGCGATATTTCTTGAACAGCACCTCGAAGGCCTTGGGATCTCCCTTCAAGTGAGCTTTGATCAATATATCGTCGTCGAGGCTACACCAATCTACGGCCTCAGTAGCCCTACTTTCCTTTTGTTTCAAGATGCACCTTCGTGGTCAATATCCGCGGGCCGGTAATGCCATGTACCCCAGGCTTGCCTCCATTGTCTTAGAGACCTCAAACCCGGGGGCGTTCAAATCGGCTTGGCCGCGCGACCTTGCAGCATCGTATGCAGGACGGTTGGTTTGTCCGCGATGCGCCTCCTTCCATTCTACAATCTCAGGCAATGGCGATCAATCCGCCGCACCAGACGCCGCGGTGCGAGGGGCTTGTCAGGATCGTGCGGAGGCGTTGAATTTCGGGGCAGCCGATTGGCAATGTAGTGCTTCAACGCGTGTCCGATTTATTTTTCCGGAATGCCGTAACGCTGACGAACGCGAGCGTTGTTGGCGGCCAGCTTGGCATCCTCGAATATAAGGCGCTCGCGCCCCTGTCCCGGCATAAGATCAATCTGGTGATAGCCATCAATCGGCGAGCGGATGGCTTTGCGAAAATCCGACAGCGAGGCGATCGCGTGTCCGTTTGTCTCCCTGACGATGGCATTTGCGACATCCTCGTAGCCGAGATTGGACGGATCGCGCAGTACGCGGCTGATGATGACGACCTTTTCCGCTGCGCTCTCCGATTTGCGCAGGCGGTTGAGCGTATATTCTATGACGAGGCGGGCGGGGGCTTTGTTACGCCAGTCGTTTCCCCATGCCCGCAGATAACCCACGGTAAGCTCCTGTAGGACAAGCCCGGCAAACACCTCGTAATCCACCGGCCGATCGAATAGGGGAGGGGGAATTCGGTAATCATCGGCGGCGAATCGGCTGCGGCGCAGTGACAGGCGCATCTTCTGTCCGTTTCGTTGCAACACGACCGGAATGCGGGGAGCCAGGGACTGGTTGATCGCCATCGTAAACAGTAATGGCCCATAGGTGGGATGTTCAATGCGTCCTTCCGGGTCGATGTCATACCCATCAATGGTGTGGAGAATGTCCAACGGCCGCAGCTCCAGCGAGCCCGTACCTCCCGGAAAAACGTGCCGTATCAACACGCCCGTGGCGCTGTTGTCCAGCTCGAAGAATTCACGCAGATGGGTCTGATTCAGCCGCTGCCAGGCGAAACCTCGGTGCGCGAAGCCCGTGTATTGTGGTGAGCTGGCGGCGAGTAGCAGTAACTGGAGCAAATCGCTGTTGATGGCCTCGATTTGCCCTTTGGCGTGACTGGAGATCAGGCCAATGAGGTTCCCTTGCGAGGTCAGCACTTCCGCCCACCCCAGGCCTGTCATGGCGGTTGTGCCTCGCAAGATGGGGTATTCCATCAGTCCATAGGGTGAGTTGGATACCAAATAGTCCACGACCTCCCCCGTTCCCTCCTCGAATCGGCCATTGGCTCGCCATCGGTTGATGGTGAATCGGCCCAAAAGCACGGGTCTGTCTGCCAAAGGCAGTGGCCGCAGATCGCTCCAGAAGCGAGGATCCGTCACTTCCAGCAAGGCCAGATTCAGGTCGTAATCCACCAGCACCGCGCGGGCTGGAAAATCGGGATAACGCCCGAACTTTCGCACCTCGAGCAAATTGGCATTCTTGACCAGATCGGCCGTGGTTATCAGCTTCCGGCCCTTCACTACCACCGCATTGCCGCGCAGCGTTTGCTCGGCGATCTTGTTCCAGGGCAGCAGGGGATCGTAGGGTTGGCTTGTGACGGTGAGGCTGACGATTCCGGAGGGCTCAGGTTGATCCTGGCCCAACGCTGGCCATGCGCAGATGACGGAGGCGGCGAGCAGGGCAACGCACAACCGGGCGGCAGGGTTCACTACAGCCTCCGGTCCTTATCGATGCCGTAGGCGGTCAGAATTTCCGGGTGGGCTTTGGCGGCTTTCTCCTTATCGAGCACGAGCACAAGTTCGCCCGGAGACAGCTCAAAACGATGGAACGCGCCTTGCGAAGAGCGCAGGCCCAGCTCCAGGTCTTCCAGCTTGCGGATGGGTACGCCGTTGAGCGTGTTCACTATATAGTTGACCATTCCGGCATAGGCGCTGTTGATGCCATGCGGAAGTATCCTGGCGAGGATTACGTGATCTTCAAAACCCTTCTCGGATTCCATGAAGGAGAAGAAGTGTGCATACAGCAAATGCTTATCCGCATTCTCCCAGTAATTTCCAAAGCTTTTCAGATACTCCCGGTTCAACTCCATAAATACCAGTCCTGCGAAGACGAAATAGCGGGGGAAGGTGTCGAATTGGGAACGCATGCGATCCGCTTCTTCAAACGCGCGCAAGGGGAAACGGACATCGATCAGCTTGCCGTCCCGCCACAGCGTCAGCTTCACCAACTCTCCAATCTGCTTTTCCTCAGCGATTTGCTCGAAGTTCAGCGAGTACCCGTAATAGTCGATCGTTCCGTCGGTCATGATGGGAACGTCATCGATGGCCGTGATCACATCGTTTTTGAAAACGAAGCCGTCGGCGGAAGCACCTGGCAGGATGCGATCCACGACAACGCCCATCATGTCCTTGTGCAGGCCAAGAAACTTTCTGTAGCTGGGATTGATCAGATTGCTGATGACAATGCCCAAATCTCCGTAGCCGTCATAGCCTCCGTCACTGATATCGTTAAGGAAACGTCGGATGACCGGTGCGGGGATGAAGTAGCCCACGTCGTTGAGGCGCACATTGGTCTGAAACGCCACCCCGATCACCTGGCCCTCCTGAATCACCGGGCCGCCGCTGTTTCCCGGGTTGATCGCGGAGTCGGTCTGAATCCCCAGATGGCTGTCCGCTCCGGAATGCAGGTAGGTGATGAACTGGATGCGGGAGACGACGCCCTCCGTGCGGGAGATTTTCTCCCCGCCCGCCGGGTATCCGTACGTGCGCACGCGGCTGCGCAGCGAGGGCAGATTGCCCACTTCCAGTGGCTTGACGCCGCGCCCGAAGGCAGGATCCGGCACTTTCAAAGTGGCCAGGTCGCTGTCGTGCGCAATGAACTCGATCTCCGCGAAGTAGGGCCGGGAGTCCTGGTTGCGGCGTACGATAATTTGCCGCGCATCGCTGACCACATGTGCATTGGTCATTATTCGGCGGGGTCCGATCAGAAAACCCGACCCGGAAGTCTGCGTGGGGCGCGTGCGCTGCCAGGGGGAATACCAATCGGAGCGCTGCTGGGTGACCTGTATGGACACGATCGCCCGCTCGACGCGGTCGTCCTCGAAAGCCGCCTCGGCAACGGCTGGCCCAATGGCCAACGCAGTCACCCAGACGGCGGACAGGGCCCTCAGCAGCGATACATAATTGCTAGCCCCACGAATTGGCGCGATTATCAACATTGCTCACCACCCGGCAGCTTGGCCCGCATGAGGTCGCCGCACCCTTGCGCGGTATTCGATAGTTGCCGCTCTCGCAGTCGGCAACGCGGCAGCGAACGCATCGACCGTGAGAACGCGATCGAGGGATTATCCACGCGCGCATGCCAGGTTCGCCGCGCTCTGCTTGTTGTTGATGTTATCGCATTGGCTGCCATTTCGTCCTTTTCACGAATGCGGCATACCGCCGCTTGGGCCCGCCACGGACTATGTCAATTGGCCTATCTCAGTATCCTCGAAATAACAATGGCGCGCGATCCCTGGCCGGCTTTGCGCATCGGTGCTGGTTCGCGCCAAATACCCGCCCCTGCGGCGCCTGCAATGCCGCCCTCATTGGCCGGTCGAATGC
The DNA here is from genome assembly GCA_022572825.1 of SAR324 cluster bacterium. Classification (GTDB taxonomy): domain Bacteria; phylum SAR324; class SAR324; order SAR324; family JACQKK01; genus JACZVE01. The sequence goes on along the minus strand of JACZVE010000065.1, from coordinate 2,616 downwards.
GCGCGCCGTCACTGAGCAACTCTGGCTTCGGATTGATCGGGGTATGTCGAGCCAGCCGATGAGGAGGGGTGCGAGGACGAGGAACATGCTTTGCGGCAATGTTGGCGGCCGTGGGATTCAGCCCTGCGCTAATTTGTGCAGCAGCTCCGGGATGCGGTGCAGGTGAGCCACATGATCGACGCCACCCAGCTTGATCGCTTCCTTGGGCATCCCGAACACGACACAGCTATCCTCATTCTCGGCAATGGTAGCGGCGCCCTGCTGCTTCATGGACAACATGCCTTGTGCCCCGTCCGCGCCCATGCCTGTCAAAATCGCGCCCACTGCCCATTTGCCGGTGGCTTTGGCCACGGATTGGAACAGCACTTCGACGGACGGTTTCTGGCGGCACACTTTCGGACCGTCGGTGATTTCCGTCCAGTAGCGCGCGCCGGTACGGCGCAGGATCATGTGTTTCGAACCGGGCGCCACCAGTGCGCGACCCTGTGCCAGCACATCTTCGTGCTCGGCTTCCTTCACCTCGAGGGCGGACAACATGTTCAGGCGATCCGCAAAGGTCTTGGTAAATCCTTCTGGCATGTGCTGGACGATGAGAATCGGAGGCATGTTGTCGGGCAGCCGGCTCAGGATGTATTGCAGCGCCTGCGTGCCCCCGGTGGAGCTGCCGATGGCGATGAGGCGGTTGGCCGGCAGCGTCCCTTGCAGGCGCGCCAGTACTTGCATTGGCGCACCGCTGTCTGCCCCGCCACTGGCGCCCACCCTCGCCGCCGGCATCCGGTGGCGAACGCCATGGGCCTGCCCGGCGGCAGCGGTGGGTTGGGGCGCAAAGGTGTGGTCGCGCCGGTTAATCGGAGGGGCATGCCCCTCCGTTGCGTGGTGTCGCAATCTTGCCGCTGAAGCCGCCTTGATCTTTGCCGCCAGTTCGCTGGACATTTCGCCGATGCTGTAGGCCATCCCTGGTTTGGGTACGATGTCCACGGCACCGCTTTCCAAGGCCTCCATGGCCAGCCGGCTCCCCTTCTTGGTGTAGGCGGAGACGATTACCACCGGCATGGGGTGGTGCCGCATCAGGCTGCGGAGAAAAGTGAGCCCGTCCATCTTCGGCATTTCCAGGTCCAGGGTCAGGACGTCGGGTTCCAGGGATTCGATCTTCTCGCTGGCCTCCAAAGGGTCCTCGGCAGTGCCAATGACCTTGATGTCCGGGTCCCTGTCCAGCATCTGCTTGAGTACGCGGCGTACCAGTTCGGAATCATCCACGATCAATACTCGGGTGCTCATTGGGCATCCACCCAGCTAAGATTAGAGGTATATTTGACTTTACGACGCCACTGGCGTGTATCGACCGCGGCGCTTCGCATCCTCGGGGCACGCACTAATTGATCTTTTGGTATACGGACGGTTCGACTGTCGCCAGGTTCCTGTGGGCGCCCGACAAGCTCTCCGCCAGACCTACGAAGAGATAGCCTCCCGCCTTCAACAGCCGCTCGAAGTGCTCAACCAAGCGCCTGCGGAGCTCTTGATTGAAATAGATCATCACGTTGCGGCAGAAAATCATGTCCAGGTCACCTTTGACAGGATAAGGCGGCGTGGACAAGTTGATTTGATTAAAGCTCACCAGGTCGCGTACCTCTTGTTTGATCCGGTACAGATCGGCCGCCCGCCCAACACCTTTCTGGAAATACCGGCGCAACAGCACCTTGCTGATGTTCTGCACATCGCTGTCCTTGTAGACCCCAAATTTGGCGATCTGCAATACTTTGGTGGAAATGTCCGAAGCGATGAGGCGCGGTTGCACCGTACCGGGCAGGCTTTCCAGGGCCGTCATCGCGATCGTGTAGGGTTCCTCGCCCGAGGCGCAGGCGGCACACCAGATGCGGACCTGCCGCGACCCGTTCTGCGACCACTGCCGCAACACGCCGCTCAAAAAGTCGAAATGCTGATTTTCCCGGAAAAAATGGGTGACGTTGGTGGAAATGGCGTTGACCAGTTCGCGCAGTTCGCCGCCCGTCTCGTCGGACATCACCTGCTGCAGATAGTGTCCATAGTCAGTGATATTCAAGACCCGCATGCGTTTGCCGATGCGAGCGGATACGAGGGCTTCCTTGTGTTCGGTGAGAAAAATTCCGCTGGATTCGAATATCACATCGCGGAATTTATTGAAGACGGCAGGTTCCATAATATTGGCGGGTTAAGGCGGACGGAATTGAATGCTGTGAATGTGGAACGTATTTCGCGTCAGCACCGTTCGAGCGCAGCCTGTTAATCTGACTGCGTGTGTTGACTACGACAATTCGCAGGGGTCTATCGCGAGGAATTCCGTCGCACGGTTTCCCGAGGGGCGATAATAGCCCCGACCGCCGCGTGTATCACCCCGCAGGTTCCAACAAGCGCGGGTGGGTAGGATACGCAGCCTCGCGTTGGTGGCGTTGCTCCGCCCAGGGTGCATGCTCGCCGATCGGTGCGACCCAATGATTGGCGGTATGACGCGTTTCAAACGCGGCCGGGTTGTGCTTTCCCGGCCACGCGATGCCGCACAGACGCACGGGGCGGAGGTCCTGCTTCCAATCGATGGTCACTGGAAGGACGCGATATCGAGAGCGATTCGTGCCCGCGGCA
>JACZVE010000410.1 GCA_022572825.1 SAR324 cluster bacterium | reverse complement strand
TGCCATTTGTCCGCTTCAGGAAAAGCCGGCCCGAGGGCGGAGGGATCCGACAGCGATCCCTCGGCGCCGCCAAAGACGTCTGGAAGCTCCGGGCTCGATGTCACCGGCTTCGAGTTCAATACCGTAGCCACCGATAGCCTGTCGGCGGCGGAGCGGGAGAGCATGCTCCGGCTCTTCGACGCATGTTATCGCGAGGCGAACCACGAGCACCTCGAGAAGTCGCTGGCGCGCCTGCGTTTCGCCACCTATGCCTGGCAGGACGAGCAACTGGCGGGCTTCGGCATTGGCGAGACGCCACCGGTACCCGTCCTCGAAGGCGGCTTTCTCTATTTCCTAATGGCCATCTTCGGCGGCTTGTTGGCCACCTACCTCATGGCCAGGTGGGCCAAACATAAAGGTCGCTCCATCGGCGATGACACCCGTCTGATCATTGCTGTCGTCGCCCTCATTTTCGTCCTTCCCGGCATCGTCTTATACACGACCGGTCACACGATCCAGACGGAGACTTACGACGAGAGCAAAGCCTATTCGCTGGCACTTTGGACCGGCCTGCTGAACACCCTCCGGGTTGCGTTACTGGGCTGCATCCTGGCCACCATTCTGGGCATGATCATCGGAATGGCCAGGCTTTCCTCCAATTGGCTGATCGCCAAACTCGCCACCGCATACATCGAAGTGATCCGCAACATTCCGTTGCTGCTGCAGATTTTCTTCTGGTATCACGTGGTGATCCGCTCCCTTCCCCAGGTCCGGCAGAGCCTGGATTTAGGAGGATATTTCATTCTCAATAACCGGGGCATCTACCTGCCTCAGCCTTTGCCGCAAACCCACGCAAGCCTGTTTCTGGTATCGATCGGCTGCGCGTTGCTGTTCATATACTTCAGGGCCCGTTACGCCCGCATCCGGCGCGATGCAACCGGGGTGCAACTGCCCGTATTGTACCCTTCCCTGGCGGCATTGTTCGGTCTGCCCGCCCTGGTCTGGCTGGGTCTCGGGGCCCCCTACCGCTTGTCATTTCCCGAATTGCAGGGGTTCAACTTCGAGGGCGGGATGGTGCTCACACCCGAATACGCGGCGCTCTTGTTCGCATTGATCATGTACACCGCGGCCTTTATCGCGGAAATTGTCCGCAGCGGCATCCAGGCGATTTCCAAGGGCCAGCGCGAGGCGGCGTCCGCGGTGGGCCTGAGAAGCGGTCTGGTGATGCGGCTGGTGATCCTGCCGCAGGCCCTGCGCGTTATCATTCCTCCACTGACCAGCCAGTTCCTGAATCTCACCAAGAACAGCTCGCTGGCGGTGGCCATCGGCTTCCCGGAACTCGTCAGCGTGGGCGGAACGATTCTCAACCAGAGCGGCCAGGCCATCGAGATCATCGGGATCACCATGGCGGTCTACCTCACCTTCAGCCTGCTGATCTCCCTGTTCATGAACTGGTACAATGCCAAATTGAAGCTGGTGGAGTGATGAGGACGGCAATCAGCGGTGCTCGCTCCCAGGCTATCGAAGTCGGCTCGCTCAAGCTGGGGAGGGTCGTAATCGGCTGGCTCAAGCGGAATCTGTTCAGCACCTGGTATAATTCCGTTTTGACCGTCATCGCCCTGTGGATCATCTACAAGGCAGTCTCCGTAGTGCTGGATTGGGGTATCGTCAATGCGGCCTTCGGTACCACCCGCGAGAGCTGCGACGCCGTGCAAGGCGCGTGCTGGTCCTTCCTCATCAAAAACCGCGCCTTGTTTCTGGTGGGCACCTATCCCTTCGATGAACGATGGCGGCCCTTCACGGCCTTTCTCATTCTGGCGGGGATGGCACTGGCCAGCATCAGCCGCGATCTTCGCGCCAAGCGCTGGTTCCAGGGGTTGTGGTTCGCCTCGCCGGTTGCGTTCATGATCCTGATTCGCGGGGCGGATTTCCTGGGTCTGAAACCGGTGGAATCCTCCCTTTGGGGAGGGATTATGCTCACGTTGATCCTGGCCGTCGGCGGCATTGGGATTTCCTTCCCTATCGGCCTGCTGTTGGCCTTGGGGCGACGCAGCAAAATGCCCATCATTCGCGCGCTCAGCGTTGCGTATATCGAGTTGATCCGGGGCGTCCCGCTGATCACCATCCTTTTCATGGCCTCGGTGTTGCTGCCCTTGTTTTTCCCCTCCGGTTTCGAGATGGACAAGGTTTTGCGGGCGCTGATCGGGATCATCCTGTTTTCCGCCGCCTATGTAGCCGAGGTGGTGCGCGGCGGGCTGCAGGCGATTCCCAGGGGGCAGGAGGAGGCGGCCGCCGCCGTCGGCCTGAACTACTGGCAGATGATGACGTTTATTATTCTGCCCCAGGCGCTGCGGATCATGATTCCTCCCTTGGTGAGCACGTTCATTGCGTTGTTCAAGGATACGACCCTGGTCACAATCATCGGGCTGATCGAATTGTTGGGTATCGCCACCCTCGCCACCAATAATCCGGAGTGGATCGGAAAACGCATCGAGGGCTACGTGTTGATCGCCGGGACATTCTGGGTGTTTTGCTTCGGCATGTCCCGCTATTCCGTGCGGCTGGAGGAAAGGTTCAAGGCGGGGCATTACTAAACTACCGAGATTCAAGCAAGGGCGATCAGCCATGGCAGAGACGAGAAGCGACGGGGATTCGGGGAAGATCATCGAGATGATCCGCGTCAACAAGTGGTTCGGGGATTTCCACGTGCTGAAGGATATCAACATCACCGTGAAGCGGCAGGAGCGGGTGGTGATCTGCGGACCCTCGGGATCGGGAAAGTCCACCCTCCTCCGCGTCATCAACCGGCTCGAGGAGCACCAACGCGGCCAGATCATCGTGGATGGCACCGAGCTGACCAACG
>JACZVE010000409.1 GCA_022572825.1 SAR324 cluster bacterium | reverse complement strand
TTGGTTATGGAAAGATGAAACCATTTCTGAATTTGTATCCCAGCTTGAAGTCCAGCATAACTCTCTAGGAGGTTTGTTTGGGGGCACAGGGGAGACGACCACATTGATCACACACAAGGACAAGAATGTCTATTCCATCCGCCCCTCGTCGATCACACGAGCTGATCCGAAAACCCCACCAATATTGATGACAGAAGCGGTATATAAAGGCTTCAGGATAGCAGAGCCAAACGCTGACAGTGTTCGGAAGAAGTGGTGGAGAAAAATTGAAGCCGCCTCCACAGGTATGTCTAGCACAATCTACGGAGGTAATTTGGTATTTCCAGGATTCGAGTAACCTGTATGGCGTACACTCGTTAGATCGACCTTACGTTCCTTCCGTTAGCCCACTTCCAGAAACTCCGCAGACTCCTAAAAGCGTCAGCAGCTAGTCCCTCACTGCCCTGCCCCACCTGCACCGGCGCTCTAGAAGGCTACCGGCCGTATGATATGCGTATGAGATGTTCCATCATACTACTAATTGATTGACCGCAAATCCCTTCCATATCAAAAGCCCACGGGCGGATTTGAACCGTCGACCTACGCATTACGAATGCGTTGCTCTACCAGCTGAGCTACGTGGGCGCCCTACGTTGGCTGAGTCTAGCCCGACTGCCCGCGGGAATTCAATCGGCACCGTTGCCCGGGGCAGCGAGGGCGGCGCGCCTGGCGCCGCCGGCGACGCTCGCCCGTGTCCCGTTCGCCCGACCCCAGCCTTGCGGTGCGGCGCCCTTGCCCTCCCTCCACCCTCACGGTACGAATGGCCGAACCGTACACTAATGCCGTCTTCTGATTCCGCGGGGGAGGGAGCATGAGCACACCGCCATGACCACGCAAACCCGCAAGTTCTGGGGCTGGGGCGTCGAGGAGGCCGATCTCGACGACGCCCAGAAGCGCGAGCTGGCCCGCACGATGGCGCAGCGCTTCGGCCTGTCGGGCATCGAGCCGGTGCCGCCCCCGCGCATCGAGGAGATCGCGCTGCCCGCGCCGCGCATCAGGCCCCCGGACAGCCTGGCCGCGCTGTGCAGCACGGACCCCTACGACCGCGCCGGCCACACCTACGGCAAGGCGTTCAAGGACGTGGTGCGCGCCTATGCCCGCGACTTCTCCGTGGCGCCGGACCAGGTCGCCTTCCCCAGGAGCGAGGCGGACGTCACCGCGCTGCTGGACTGGTGCTCCTCGGCCAACGTGGCGGCGATCCCCTACGGCGGCGGCTCCAGCGTGGTCGCCGGCATCGAGCCGGACGTGGGCGACGCCTACGCGGGCACGGTCTCCATCGACATGATGCACCTGGACCGGGTGCTGGAGGTGGACCCGATCTCCCGCGCGGCGCACATCGAGGCGGGCATCTACGGCCCGGCGCTGGAGGAGGCCCTGCGCCCCCACGGCCTGACCCTGCGGCACTTCCCGCAGTCCTTCGAGTTCTCCACCCTGGGCGGCTGGATCGCCACGCGCTCCGGCGGCCACTACGCCACGCTGTATACCCACATCGACGATTTCGTGCAGAGCCTGCGCGTGATCACGCCCACCGGCGCGGTGGAGTCCTTCCGCCTGCCCGGCTCGGGCGCGGGTCCCAGCCCGGACCGCATGTTCATCGGCTCGGAGGGCGCCCTGGGCGTCATCACCGCGGCATGGATGCGCCTCCAGCACCGCCCCACCTTCCGCGCCAACGCCTCGCTGACCTTCCCCGCCTTCACGCAAGCGGCAGAGGCCGTGCGCGCCATCAGCCAGGCGGGGCTGTACCCGGCCAACGTGCGCATCCTGGACGAGACCGAGGCCCTCAACAACGGCGTGGCGGACGGCAGCGTGGCGGTGATGGTGCTGGGCTTCGAGTCGGCCGATCACCCCCTCGACGCCTGGATCGGCCGGGCGCTGGAACTCTGCCGCGACCACGGCGGCACGGTGCCCCAGGGCGCCGGAGGCTCCACGGACGATCCCTCCGTGAGCCGCAAGGGCCAGGCCGGCGCCTGGCGCGACGCCTTCATCCGCATGCCCTACTTCCGCGACGCGCTGGTGGGGATGGGCTTCGTCAGCGAGACCTTCGAGACCGCCATCACCTGGGATCGCTTCCCGGACTTTCACCGGCAGGTGATGGCCGAGACCAAAAGGGTGGTGGAGCAGGTCTGCGGACAGGGATCGGTGAGCTGCCGTTTCACCCACGCCTACCCGGACGGCCCCGCGCCCTACTACTCCATCACCGCGCCCGGCAGGAAAGGCAGCCAGCTGGAGATGATGGCCGAGATCAAGGCCGCCGCCTCGGAGACCGTCGTCCGGCTGGGCGGCACGATCACCCACCACCACGCCGTGGGGCGTTATCACCGCCCCTGGTACGACAAGCAGCGCCCCGAGGGCTTCGGCCGCGCCCTCGCCGCCGCCAAGAAGGCCCTCGATCCCGCCGGCGTGCTCAATCCGGGCGTGCTGATCGATCCGGTGCGCTAGTACGACTTTGTAACATGGAACCGCCGAGGGACGCGGAATCACGCGGATTGGAAAGGGGGGAAATCCACCGTGCCCACGCTGACCAACCGCTGGGCGGTGCTGGCGCTGCTGTTCTTCGCGCGCCTGAGCATACCGGTTCAATTCCAGTCCATCCCGCCCCTGGTGACCTTCCTGGTGGAGGATTGGGGCGTGACCTCCACACAGGTGGGGGTGCTGATCGGGCTGTACATGGCCCCCGGCGTGCTGCTGAGCCTGCCCGGCGGGCTGCTGGGCAACCGCTTCGGAGACAAGCCCATCCTGGTTGCGAGCCTGGCGCTGATGGTGCTCGGCGCGGTCGTCTTCGCCCACAGCCCGTCGTACGAGGTCGCCTATGCCGGC
>JACZVE010000408.1 GCA_022572825.1 SAR324 cluster bacterium | reverse complement strand
TGGCCGGTGGAATGGACCAGCGTGAGGCCGCGCGGCGAGCCGGAATCCAGGAAGCGCTTTTCCAGAGCCACCAGTAAATGCTCGGGAGTCCCATTGCCTCCATAGCCCGTGGTTGCCAGCACATCCCCATCTTGAATAATGGCGATGGCTTCATGTGCGGACACAAGCTTGCCTTTACTCATTGCTGAATCTTCCTCTCATGGCGGTGAGCGCTCAGTCGGCGGGTAGTTTGGATGTTCCTCTCCGTAGGTCGCATGCGCAACACCAGCCTTGCTCCGTAATTATCGCGATTTCCAGGCACCGCGCAATCCCGAACCGGAGGCGGCGCACTGGCAACAATCGTCGCAGGAAACAGCAAGCAGAGGACTAACGGGCAGGCGTACATCCCGCAGGGGCGATCGCGCGGAGCGACACGCGATAATCGTGTAAGAGGGTATTATTCAAATCAGAAATCCCAGGCAGATAAACGAGGGCGGGAACACAACCCCGGCAGAGTCTTTTTCGTTACCGGCCATGATGAATTTCCTTTCCGTGCGAGTAGGCCCTCACGGCGCCATGGCATCCAGCATGGCGCGGAGCGCGACGCACTTATGGCGTCAATCATGCTATGGAGCGCGGCGCTCCGCAACCCGCTACGGAAATAGGCCCCAGCGCCTTTGCAACAGCCGAAGGGCCAACAAAGAGAACGGCGCAACAACCAGGCAGGCGGCGCTGAACCAGATCACGGCGGGAGCCGCTCCTGTGACTTCCAGCAGCCAGCCGCCCAGGGCGGGCAGGCTAGTGGTGCCCAGATAATACAGGGTGTAGTAGAGTCCTACGCCGGTGGAGCGGCTGGCCGGGGTAAGCACTTCTCCGGGCAGCGCCATCACGGGCCCCACCGTGAAACCCATCAGGGAAATCAAAATTACCCAGAGGACGACCGGCCCGCCCACGGGCACCATAGCGACAGCGGCGGCGGAAGCCAGGCAGCCGCCCCAGAACATCAGGTCGTTGCGGCCCGTGCGGTCGGCCAGAAAACCCCCGAACGGAATTGTGACGATGAACAGCCACGACAGCAGGCTGATCGTCAAACCTGCCGAGACAGGGGTCTCTCCCTGACTGATGAGGAGCCCCGGCGCGTAGCTAGTAAACACGACATATCCCCCCGCGCTCATCAGGGGCCAGGCGGCGCCTCCCGCAATGATCGTCCAGAACTCCCGCCGCTTTATGGACCACAGCACCGCCGGGGCTGCATCCTTCGGCTGCTCCGATCGCGCGGGCGGCACGATGGGCACGGCAATCGTCAGCAACAGGGCCAAGCCCGGCAAAAAGGCCGTGATCAGAACGGCGGCTCGCCAACCGGTCTGGATTTCGATCATCGGGAGCAGGGACAGCCCCAACGCGATTCCGATGGGCCAGGTGACCCCCAGCAAGCTCATGGCCGTCGACATTTCCCGTCCGGAAAACCAGTCGATCAACAACTTGGCAGCCGTGACGGTGGTGAACACCGCCCCGATGCCACCTATCAGACGTCCCGCCAAGGCCATCGAAAAGGTGCTGCTCAGGCCCAACACGATGCTGCCGGCCACCAGGGAGGCCAAGCCGATCCAAAGGGCGGTACGGTCTCCCAGGCGGGAGGCCATCATCCCGCTGGGCACGGAGAGAAAAACGCTGGTGAGCATGAACAGCCCCAGCAACATGCCGATTTGGGTGTAATCGAGGCCGAGCGATTCCCTTAGTTGCGGAATCAACGCGGCGATAGGCGAGATTTCCGCGCGGATCGAGAACGGCGTGAAAGTTTTTCACCTAATCGCTGAAGTGGTGAAGCGGGAGTTTCTGCCGGGAAAGACATTCGACGTTTGGGGTTTTAACGGCTCCATGCCCGGCCCCACCATTGAGGTCAACCAGGGCGACCGGGTGCGGATCATCGTGGACAATCACCTGCCCGAGCCAACCTCCGTGCACTGGCACGGCTTCGAGCTTCCCGTGGAGATGGACGGCGTGCCCGGGGTGACCCAGGACCCCATCCCGCCGGGCGGCCGGTTCGTCTATGAGTTCACGGTGCACCAGCACGGGACCTTCTTCTACCACTCCCACATGCCTATGCAAGAGATGATGGGGATGATCGGCCTCTTCATCCTGCACCCCAAGGAACCCTACCGGCCTCGGGTGGACAAGGACTTTGGGCTCATCGTGCAAGAATGGGCGATCCTCCCCAACAACACCGTGCCCAACAGCCTCTCGATGGAGTTCAACTGGCTCACCATCAACGGCAGGGCGGGCCCCGCGACCACGCCCTTCATCGTGCGGCTGGGCGACCGGGTGCGCATCCGCATGGTCAACCTGGGGATGGACCATCACCCCATTCACCTGCACGGTAACACCTTCGTGGTTACCGGAACCGAGGGCGGGCGTGTACCCAAAGCCGCCTGGACCCCCGGCAACACCGTACTGGTGGGCGTCGCCCAGGCCCGCGATATCGAGTTCGAGGCCAAGTATCCGGGTGACTGGCTGATGCACTGCCACCTGCCCCACCACATGATGAACCAGATGGTCTCCATGGTTGGACCCATGGCGCATGTGGGCTCGGGGATGCACAGCGGTATGGGGATGGAGGAAGGCATGGGGATGATTCGGCAGGGCCACGCTTTGTCTGAGGAGCTCGGGCCAAGCATGGGACGTGCGATCGGCTTGCCCAACCGAGAAAGGGAGACTTCCCACCTCGTTGGCCAAGAAGGTATGCAGCAACATCAACACCATGGCGGCTTGGCCGCTCAAGACGCTTCGAGCGTACCCGGGTTCCCCCAAGACATGTGGATGACGATGGATGACAAGGTCGCCAAGCCGGAAACCTACGGAATGCGTCCCTCTTGGTCAGG
>JACZVE010000407.1 GCA_022572825.1 SAR324 cluster bacterium | reverse complement strand
ACGAACAACGGCGGGACACAGCGGAGAAATTCACCCTGGAATCCCTCACCGATGAAGTGGAACCCGGACCCCTGCAATACATTTGGGATCCTCTACTTCCAGCCGGCTTCCCGTCTAATATTTACGGCGACGGTGGGGCTTCTAAGTCCACAACTATGATGGGGCTTTCAGTGGCGATCACCCTGGGGGCCCGCTTCTTGGGGCTGCCCACAGTGGCAGGGCCGGTGTTTTACCTGGACTGGGAGTTGGACAAGCCAACCTTCCTGCGGCGCCTATATGCGATTTGCCGAGGCATGGGACTGCCGTACCCACCAAAGGACCTCCATTATGCCCGGCTCACCGAGCCGCTGGCCGCGATGGCGGGCCGCACCTGCTTCGCCCCGGCTTGGCTGGCCCCGTCGGGCGAGGGGCCGCCCGCCGTGACGCCGCTCAAGGAGCGGGGCGAGGGCGGTCTGCCGTCGAGCCTGCTGGCCAACGCGTTGATTCAGGTACCGGAGGGGAAAGAGGAGCTCGCCGCCGAAACGTTGGTGGCAGCAGCCTGGCTGGGGGGTTAGGGGGCGATATTTCATTCATTGCGGGGGACTCTGTCCCCCACACCCCCTGGCAGGGCCTTCTAACATAGTTCCCCGGCCCTGCACCCGTTTTTTGAGGGGGCTGGACCCAGCACTTTTACGGCGGAAGGGGGGAAACCCCGCCACCGCCGCTTAATTTGGGGACGCGGGGGAACCGAAACGCTGCGAGTCTCGCGTTTCTTCCCCCGCATTTGCTTTATATTGCAATAGATCACGGTTCTTCTAATTCCCGACATTAGTGGCGCCCGTCCGCAACGCAAGGAAGCTTCGCGCGTGATCGCGAGCGGAGATTGCACAGCCCTGGGGAACACGCCGATGATCTGGATGCTGGCCCTGGTGGCCTGCGGGGTGCTGGCCATGCTGTCCATCGGGGCCTATACGCTGCGCACCGGCATCTCGCCCATGCCGACGACGCCGCGGGTGCGGCGGGTGCTGCTCAACGCGCTTCCCGCCCGTCTGGAGGGCGCCGTCTACGAGTTGGGCGCCGGATGGGGCACGCTGGCCTTTCCCCTGGCGCGCCGCTACCCCGGTTGCCCGGTGCTGGCCTACGAGTTGTCGCCGTTGCCGTGGTTGTGGTGCCGCTTGCGGCAGGCGCTCGCGCGCGCGCCCAACCTTGCGCTGCGGCGGAAGGATTTCCACCGCGCGCACCTGGGCGACGCGGCCCTGGTGGTGTGCTACCTGTACCCGGAAGGCATGGAGCGGCTGCGGCCCAAGCTGGAAGCCGAGCTGCCGATCGGTGCGCTGGTGGTCAGCAACACCTTCGCGGTGCCTGGATGGTCGCCCGTGGCGGTGCACCGGGTGGGCGATCTGTGGGCCAGCAGAATATACGTGTACCAGGCCAACCGCCGCCGAAGCCAACCCGCGCCGGAGGCCGGCTGATCGACTACCGCGCGGCGGCGGCCACCGCCTCGGCCTGGGGCAGGGGCACCCGCAGGTTCCATCCGTGGCGGTCCGGCAGGCGGCCGGTCTGGATGCCGGTCAACTCGGCGTAGAGATCGCGCGTGAGCGGGCCCGGCACGTTTTCGAGGGCGAGCGCCTCCCCCCTGTACTGCAGGCGGGCCACCGGGGAGACCACCGCGCCCGTGCCGGCGCCGAATATCTCCTCCATGGCCCCGCTGCGCAACGCATCCATCACCTCGTCGATGGCGATGCGCCGCTCTTCCACGGGGACGCCCCGGTCGCGCAGCAAGGTCATCAGGCTGTCGCGGGTCACCCCGGGGAGAATGGAGCCGCCGAGGGGCGGGGTGATCACCGTACCGCCGATCTTGAAGAAGATGTTCATCGCCCCCACCTCCTCGACGTAGCGGTGCTCGTTGCTGTCCAGCCACAGCACCTGGTCGAATCCCTCCTCGCGCGCCTCCTCCGCGGCGAGCATGCTGGCGGCATAGTTGGCGGAGGTCTTGGCGAAACCCAGCCCGCCGACGGCGGCGGCGCGGGTATAGCGGTCTTCCGCCTTCAAGGACACGCCCCCGGCGGACTGGTCGAAGTAAGCGCCCACCGGCGCGCTGATGATAAAGAAGCGAAAGGTGCGGTCCGGCCGCACGTCCAGGTGCACTTCCGTGCCGATCAGCAGCGGGCGGATGTACAGCGACTGGCCCTCCTTTTGAGGAATCCAGGCGTGGTCCAACTCGATCAGCGCAACGATGGCCTGGCAGAACACCTCCGCATCCACGGTGGGCATGCACAACGCGGCGCAGGAATCGTGCAGGCGCCGGGCATTCATCTCCGGACGGAATATGCGGGCCACGCCGTCGGGGCCGCGGAAAGCCTTCAAACCATCGAAGGCCGTCTGACCGTAGTGCAGCATCGCCGCGCCGGGCTCGAGCTGAATCGGCCCGTAGGGAACGATCTCCGGGCTATGCCAGCGGCCGTCGGCGAAGGCCATGGTGAACATGTGGTCCGAAAACACGTAGCCGAACGGCAGATTGTCGAAGTCCACCTCGCCGATGCGGCTCTTCCGCACCCGGGTGATGGTAAAATCGGACAGCATGGGAGTGCTCCCCCGCGGTACGCGGTTCGCTACCGGTTGCAATGCTCGCCGCGGTCGTCGCTGCGGTACTCGATCGTAGCGGCTTGCCGTGCGGCCAACCTGTGAGCGCTATTTCTGCGTCGCTATCTTTGCCGCGTTATTTTTGTCAATGCGGGCAGGACTGTCAAAGAATTTCGCGCGCGGGGCGTTCCGGCTGGTCGGACGATCGGACGGGGATACTCACTAAAAGGGCTGCGATTTATCCGAAGAAAAGCAAATGCGGGGGAAGAAGCGTGCGAATCGCAAGCGATTAAGCCC
>JACZVE010000064.1 GCA_022572825.1 SAR324 cluster bacterium | reverse complement strand
CCCGGCGGCGCGGTTTCGTGTTAATAATGCGGTCCCTTGCCTGCTGCCCTTGACCCCGAGGAAAGCCACAGGGAAACAGGGGATGGACTCATGACTGCACGGCCCGCGACCCACGAGCGCCTGACGTCCGACGACGAAACCAAGGGCTCCTCGGACCGCGCCTTCGGATTGGTCTTCGGGGCGGTGTTCACGATCGCCGGGTTGTGGCCGCTCACCGGTGGCGGACCGGTCAGGATTTGGGCGCTCGGGCTGGCCATCGCCTTCCTTTTGGCCGCGGCACTGCGCCCGAAACTCCTGGCGCCGCTCAATCGGATATGGACAAGAATCGGGCGTTTCCTGCACCATATCGCCAACTTCGTGATACTGACGCTGCTGTTCTATCTCGTGATCACGCCCATGGCTCTTGGACGGACAAGAGGTGCAGCTGATTGAGTTCGAGGCCGAGCTCTGCGGCTTCGTCGAGCTCGCGCGCCGGCTGCGAGGGCCGCTTCACCGTTTCTTAAAGCAAAGCCCCTAACGCCGAGGACCAACCGGACAGCAGCTGCAACAAAAGGCCTCCATGACCAAACCCCTCAAGGTTCATCTGATCGCCGCCGCGCGCCCCAACTTCATGAAGGTGGCGCCGCTCTATCACGTCTTGCAGCGGGCGCCCTGGTGCGCGCCGGTCCTGGTCCACACCGGCCAGCACTACGATCACAACATGTCGGGCGCCTTCCTGGCCGAGCTCGGCCTGCCCGCGCCGGACCACCACCTGGGTGTCGGCAGCGGCAGCCACGCCGAGCAGACCGCCGGGGTCATGCTGGCCTACGAGAAGGTCTGCCTGGCCGAGCGGCCCGACTGGACCATCGTCGTGGGCGACGTCAACTCGACCCTGGCCTGCAGCCTGGTGGCGGCCAAGCTCTTGATCCCCATCGCTCACCTGGAGGCGGGTCTGCGCAGCGGCGACCGGACCATGCCGGAGGAGATCAACCGCATCGTCACCGACCGGCTGGCCGATCTGCTCTGGACGCCCTCGCCCGATGGCGACGACAACCTGCTGCGCGAAGGCGTCGCGGCGGAGAAGATCGATCGCATCGGCAACATCATGATCGACTCCTTCGAGCTGCAGCGCGCCCAGATCGAGGCCCTGGCCATGGCCGAGAGCCTCGGCCTGCAGCCCGGCGGCTACGGCGTCGTGACCCTGCACCGCCCCTCCAACGTCGATCAGCCGGCGGTTCTGCGCGCCATCGTTGCCGCGCTTCTCGAGATCGCCGAGCAGCTACCCCTGGTCTTCCCAATCCACCCGCGCAGCAAGGCCCGGCTTGCCGAGTTCGGCCTGTTGGAGAGGCTCT
The DNA here is from genome assembly GCA_022572825.1 of SAR324 cluster bacterium. Taxonomy (GTDB): domain Bacteria; phylum SAR324; class SAR324; order SAR324; family JACQKK01; genus JACZVE01. The sequence continues at coordinate 9,724 of JACZVE010000064.1, read as the reverse complement.
CCGCTCAGCCGGCCGTGCAGCTCATCGAACCGCAACCCTACAACGCCTTCATGAGCCTGGTCGTGACGGCGCGCTTGATCGTGACCGATTCCGGCGGCCTGCAGGAGGAGACCACCTACCTCGGCATTCCCTGTCTCACCTTGCGGGAGAACACGGAACGGCCCATCACGGTGAGTCAAGGCACCAATCGTCTGATCAAGGCCGCCGAGCTGGCCGGCCAGGTCAAGGCGATCCTGGCCGGCCGGGGCAAAAGCGGCCGCCGGCCCGCGCTCTGGGACGGCCGGACCGCCGAGCGCGCCGCCGAAAGCCTGCGCCGCCACGGGCTGCCGCGCTTGCCAAAGGACCATAAGGCCGCCCAGTGATCCTTTGGTATCATACCGCCTTGCCGCCGATCGCGCAGACGACATAGGTCAGCCGGCCCCGGACATCGAGGAAGGGCAGCCCGATCGCCGGGTAAAGCATCTCGGTGCCGTTTTGATGGCGACAGCGGCCCTCGAGACTGACCGCCTCGAGGGTGCTGAAGGCGCCGGCCGGGCAACCCAGGGCGCGGCCCACCACGGTGTTCTCCGGGACCGCGTCGACCGCCAGGCCGCCCGCCAGGGCGGGGGCGTCGTTCGCCAGAGCGGGTCCCAGGTCGGCGAAGTGAAAAAGGACCGAGCGCTCTTCGCGGACCGCCAGCAGGCAAGCGGGCCAGAGCGCGGGGATCGAGTGGGGTCGAACTTGACGAAGGCGGGCGGTTCGCGGTCCGCCTTCAGCGAATACCAGTAGAGGTGAAGGTTCGCCGTCAGCCGGCGGTCCCGGGAGTTCCTACCCGGGCCTCGCTTGCTTTCGGGGGCTATGTCATGGCCGGTTTTCTCTACGGCAAGCGCCGCCTTTGTCATCGTGCCTTTCCCCAGCCAGTCTACTTCCAGCAGTTGACGCGGACCATGAAACGCTCCGCGGCCGGGGCCTCCTCCGCGCCGGACGCGATCTCATAGGAAACCCCGGCCTGCTCTAAGAACAGCAGGATTTCCCAAAACGGCAGGGCGAGCCCGACGTTCATCATCCTTTTCGCCGCCCTTGCCGCCGCCTCCTCTCCTGCCTTGCGATAGATGGCCGGCAGGTTGGCCTCAGCAAAGACCAGACCGATCACCTGCCCCGCTGGGGTCAGGAGCGGGCCGCCGCTGTTGCCGGGGTGGAGCGGAGAGTCCAGTTCCATCAGCTTCGCGCCCACGCGGCGCACACGGCCGCGGGACGGTTGCGGCGTGGCGATCCCCTCGGCGAGCCTGGAAAGCGGGTAACCGACCACCATCACATCGTCAAGCGGTGCGGGCTTTGCCATATCCGCCGCAAGGGACAAATAAGGGAAACGGCGGGAAAAATCGAGAATCTGGAACACCACCAGATCGCCTTTGCCCAGCCTGGGCACATTCAACGGGATAAAGCCCAACGCTGAAGGCACCAGTTCGGCCTTTTGTTCATAGGTGCCGGCGTAGAGGATGCGAATTTGCTGCCGCTCCCCGCCCATGCGATAGCCGTTTTCCGGGCGGAAGGTCTCGTCGCTGCCGCCTTCCAGCACGCGGCTGTCGGTGAGCCACATCGTCAGGGTGAGGCTATCCTCGAGCACTTCGACCGTGCCCAGTTCCACGGCCGCCCGAAGCCTCTTATCGTATCGCCATGGATACGCCACGTGCTGGGCCGTCATGCCGACCCCAACCGGTGAAATGAGGAAACCGGTACCAAAGGAGGTCAACTGCTTCACCTCGCCCGTTTGGGACAAGCGCACGTTGTAATCGGTGCGTATGAACAAAATCGCCTCGCGGGCGACCGCGAAACTGCGCTTGAAGGGGTCGTTTGCCGGGAGCGCCTCATCGGCCCTCGAGGCGAGCGAGTCGATCAGCGCATCGCCACGAACTCTCAGGCGTTCATACTCTCCTGTCAGCTTGACCATCAGTTCTTCGCGCAGCGCTTCCATGCCCAGGCGGGTCCGTTCGGCCAGTTCGCGCTCTTCACGCGCTCTGAGCGATGCGATAGCGGCGAGCCGCATCTCAGCCTCGCTGCGAAACGCCAGCAATTCCTGCTGAACCTGCTCGCTCAGGTTTGCATAGGTCTCCGATTGCCGGGCCTCCACGGCCGAGATGGCAGCCTGCAAATGCTGGCGGGCCTGGCGAAGTTGCGTCTCCGTTGCCAGAATGCGCTGTTCGGCGAACTCGTTGCGGGCTTCCGCGCGGCGCAACCGTTGTTCGGCCTGCCGCAATTGCGCCTGCGTGGCGGTCATGCTGTGGTAGGACAGTCCCCAGATCGCGGCGCCAATCGCCAGCAGCAACAGGCTGAAAGTCATCATCAGCCAGACGTGCCGGCAGCAGAACGCCAGTGCGCGGGGCATACGCCATCGCAGGAGGCCCGCCGCGGGTGCGGCCGGCGGCATTTCCGCCCCCGATAGTGTCGGGTGCGGCCCGGCATCACCCGCCGGATCGCTCCCATCCATGGAATCGAGCCAATCGGCGACCAAGTGTGCGGCCTCCTCTCGCCCGGAGCCCTCCGGCCTGGGCGTTGCGGATGGGCGCGCGGGCGCGGTCAGTGGATCGCCTTCCCCGAAGCCGTGGCCCGGAATGAGGGCGGACGGGTCTGTTGGCGAAGGTACCGGGGCCGGCGGGTTGCCGGCTTCAGATGTCGAATACGAGCGGATCATCGTTCACCTCTTCAGGCTGGGCAATGGCTCCGTTTCCCCAACCATTGCGATTCCATCAACTTCCGGACCGACTCGATGCAGTAGGTCTTCATGGTATTAGACGCAATTGGGAACGAAAGTGTTACATTTAAACTATCTTTATATTACACCAATTCGCCAGTTGCCGCAAATCCCGCTACGGGATACCGTGATGGGTGAACCTTGTGCGCGATCGCGCCGCAACCCGCAATTGTCCGCAAATTCCTGCCATGGGTGAAGATGCCCGCAGTCCGCAACGCCGATGACGAGTCCGCCGCCGGGCACGGGCCGCCCGGCGAAGACAACCCTCCATCCCCCAGGGCCTCGCTTCACGCTTTGGGCTGCCGCCTCAACATCGCCGAAACGGATCACATCCGGCGTCAGTTGGAAGCGGACGGCTACGAGATCGTGCCCTGGGGCGCGCCGGCTGACGTGTGCGTCCTCAACACCTGCACCGTGACGGCGCAGGCGGGCGCCAAGTCGCGGCAGGCCCTGCGCGCTGTCCGGCGCCGCAATCCGCAGGCAATCCTGGCCGTCACCGGGTGCTACGCCCAGACCGATACCGAGCGGCTGGCGGCGCTGGGGCTTGCCGACGTGGTGGTCGGCAACGGGGAAAAGCTGAACTTGCCGCACCACCTGCAGCCCACGCCGCCGTTACCTGGTGGGGCGCGGGTTACCCGCATCGTCGCGCCCCGCATTCCGCGCGGGCCGTTCGCCGTGGCAGGCTTTGACGGGGGCACGCTGGTGACGTCCGGTTCAGGCACCCGCGCACACCTGAAGGTGCAGGACGGTTGCGACTTCATGTGTACGTTCTGCATTATTCCCACGGCGCGGGGACGGGCCCGTCCGCGGGCGTTCGACAATCTGATGGCGGAGGCGGAGACCCTGGCCTGCGCGGGCGTGCGCGAGCTGGTGCTCACCGGGGTCAATCCGGGCACCTACGCCCACGGCGGGCGCGGGCTGGACGGGGTGGTGGACGCGCTGAACGAGGTGCCCGGCCTGGCGCGCATCCGCATCAGCTCGATCGAGCCTACGACGGTTGCCTGCGGCCTGCTGGAGCGGATGGCCGACCCGGCGCACCGGCTGGTTCCGTTTCTCCACCTGCCGCTGCAATCGGGTTCCGCGCGCATCCTCACCGCCATGCGGCGCCGCTACGGGCCGGGTGCGTACCGCGCCTTCGCCGAGCAGGCACTGGGCGCCGTTCCCGGGCTGTGCCTGGGCACCGATGTGATGGTGGGCTTTCCCGGCGAGGACGACGCGGCCTTCGGCGAGACGTGCGCCTTGCTGGAGGCGCTGCCGTTCGCGTACCTGCACGTCTTTCCCTACTCGGAGCGCGCCGGGACGCCCGCGCCCAGGCTTCCGGGCAACGTACCGGCCCCGATCCGGCAGCGGCGCGCCGCCTTGCTCCGTGCCCTCGGCGACGTCAAGCGGCGCACCTTTCACCGCCGCTTTCTCGGTGGGACGCTGCCGGTGCTGTTCGAGCAGCCGAAGCACCCAGGTCTGGCCCAGGGCTACACGGAGAACTACATCCGGGTGGAAGCCGCGGCGGCGGACGCGGAGGCGCTGCGCAACCAAATCCGGCCGGTGCGTCTGCTGGAGGCGGGCACCGCGAAAGTGGCGGGGGTGCTGGTAGGGGAAATCGCTGAAGAACGATGCGCAGGCAGCGGCGACCCCGCAACTCAGTCCTCGGTGATTTCGATGGGAAACGTGTTGGAATAGATGTTGTTGCCCGTTCGCCAAGCGTTTGCGTAGCGGATGAGCCTGTTCTTGGGAAATCCACTGAGTTCTCCCAGCCGGCGATACGCATCGTCCAGGTAACCAACCTCGTCGATCAGCCCTGATTTCTTTGCGTCCTGGGCGGAGATGAGCCGTCCGTCCGCCATTCCGCGCAGCTGCTCACGGGTCATCTTGGGGCGCCCGGCCTGGATGACCTGCACAAATCTGCGATGTTGGGCATCGACCAGTTGCTGGAGCATTTGCCGCTCCTCATCGTCGCGGGGCTTCAGCGGGGAGTCGATGTCCTTATAGCGGCCCGAGGTGACCGGGTCGGACTTGAGGCCCAACTTCTTCATCAGGCCATAGTAGTTCAAGTGCGGCACAACCACGCCGATGCTGCCGGTGATCGTTGTCGGATGCGCATAGATCTCGTCGGCCGCCATGGCGATGTACACCGCGCCGGATGCGGCGATATCGCCCATTGAGGCGATGATCTTCACGCGCTTGGTTTTCTTGAACTCCATCAGGGAGTGATAGATGATGTCGCTATCGGTCAGGGTTCCGCCCGGAGAATTGATGCGGAGCAGAATTCCCCGCACGTCCGGATCGTCGAAGGCGATCTCCAGCTCCTGCCGGATGCGCGCCGTCATACCCGGCATCACGCCGACGTTGGGCACCAAAATCGGCGTATTGACGATGGGGCCATAGATGTCGATGAGCAGCAACTTGTCATCACCTTCCCCCTGCAGCAACACTTCCCTGAATTCCACCGAAGGCCCACTGCTGAGGGAGAGACAACCCGCCAACAGGCTCCAGACCGCGATGATCAGCGCGAGCGGCAACGCGCGCACGAACTTATTCATGGCTCGTCGAATCCAATGCTTTCAGCAAATTGGCCATTTCTATGGCGGTCGTCATCGCCTCGGTCCCTTTATTACCGGCCTTGCCACCCGCCCGATCAATGGCCTGCTCCAGCGTGTCGGTGGTGAGCACTCCGAAGGCAATCGGCACGCCCGTGCCCTGTGCCGCCCGCGACAAGCCCACGCTGGCCGCCGAGCAGACGTAGTCAAAGTGAGGCGTCGCCCCGCGGATGACTGCGGCCAATGCCACCAGAGCGTCGTAACGGCCGCTGGAGGCCAATCGGTTCGCCGCGAGCGGCAACTCAAAAGCCCCTGGCACGTGAATGACATCCACCGCCGCCGGTTCGCCTCCGTGGCGCTGGAACACGTTGAGAGCGCCGTTGAGCAGCCGGTCGGTAACGAACTGATTGAAGCGCGCGACCACGATTGCGATTTTCAGCTCCGATGCGTTGAGAGCGCCTTGCTTGTCTGCCATCGGTACGCGTGGAAAGAGTGAAGCGAGTCGTTGAATAGCCGGCCCCGTGCGCTGACCGTTTCGCCCGCGCAGGCCTTCCGCGTTGTTGTGCCGCTGGCACCGGGCGGCGGGCACGATCCGGATCGCACGTACACCTGAGATACCAATGGAAGCAATTTGCGCGCCCGCACCTTCGCGTCGCGGATCCGCAATATCTTCCCCGCAGATTTTTCGCTGTGCAAACACGCGATTTAAGGATAACAGGCCGCACTCCGGTAGTCCGAGGCGACGTCCAACGCGGCTCGCCAACCCAAGGCACCTCGCGCAGCGGGGAATGAAAACCTTCGGCCCTTCTCCCGCACGGACCTGGCGCGTTACCGGGCCCCTGCTTCCTGAATGGCCCTGCCGCTGTCCGTTGGTGCGCAGCACGGGGGCAGAGGGCAATCAGTTCTCGAATTTGAGCAGGTGTCCGAGCTTGTTTTTCTTCGTCAGCAGATAGGCCTTGTTCTCGACGGTTGGGGGCATTTGCAGCGGCACGCGGTCCACCACCTCCAGCTCGTGTCCCACCAGACCCACGATCTTGCGAGGATTGTTGGTAATGAGCCGCATCTTGCGCACGCCCAGATCGTGCAGGATTTGGGCGCCGATGCCGTATTCCCGGAGATCCTCTCCAAAGCCGAGACGGTGATTGGCCTCTACGGTGTCCGCGCCCTGGTCCTGCAGCTCGTAGGCCTTGATCTTGTTGATCAGGCCGATGCCGCGCCCCTCTTGCGGCAGATACAGGATGACGCCTTGGCCTGCCTCGGCGACGATGGCCATGGCCGCGTGCAACTGTTCGCCGCAGTCGCAGCGCACCGAATGAAAGACGTCGCCCGTGAGGCACTGGGAATGGACGCGTACCAGCACCGGCTCGTCCTTGCTCCAGTCGCCCATCACCAAGGCGATATAATCGTCGTCGGTGTTGATATTCTGATACCCGACAACGCGGAAATCCTTGCCGAACACGGTGGGCAGCGAAGCTTCCGCCATGCGTTTTACCAGCTTTTCCCTGTTTTTACGGTAAGCGATCAGGTCGGCGATGGTGATGAACTTGATGCCATGCTGATCGGCAAATTGGCGCAGGCGCGGGTAGCGCGCCATGCTGCCGTCCTCGTCCATGATCTCGCAGACCACGCCGGCGGGCCGCAGTTCAGCCAGCCGGGCCAGATCCACCGAGCCCTCTGTTTGCCCTGCCCGCACGAGCACCCCGCCGCGCTTGGCCCGCAAAGGGAAGACGTGGCCGGGGGATGTCACGTCCTTGGGCTTGGAATCGGGTTGCACGGCCACCTGTATGGTGCGGGCCCGGTCGTGGGCGGATATGCCCGTGGTAACTCCAGAGGCGGCTTCGATGCTGACGGTGAAATTCGTACCGAATGGGCTGGTATTGTTGTCGACCATCAAGGGCAACCCCAATCGATCGATGATGTCCGGATCCATCGCCAGGCAAACCAGGCCCCGTGCATGACTCGCCATGAAATTGATGATGGCGGGCGTCACCTTTTCCGCTGCGCACACCAGGTCGCCCTCGTTCTCACGCTCCTCGTCGTCCGCCAGGATGACCATTTTACCCGCGCGGATATCTTCAATGGCCCCCTCGACACTATCGAAGCGGCGTTCCTGACGCGCGGCGTGGGACTCGCGTTCGGCCTGCGAGCCAGGCGGGGAATCAAACGTCTCGGACTTCATCGCATGGGGATTGTGGGTTCGATGCCGATACTCGGTGTCCATCGTTCATCGGTTATCATGGGACGGCCGGCGTCACTGAAAGAACGCATGCAGCAGAATGTCTTCGCCGATCGCCTGTGGCGGTTCGAAGGCCAGCCGCGGTGAATCCTCCAGGCGCTCCACGCCCAGTTGCCCGCACCAGCCCGGTGCCGCATGATCGCCGATCAGGCTAGGCGCCACATATAAGAATAGTTCATCCGCTTCCCCGTGCGCAATCAGGTTTTCATGTACCCTGGCGCCTCCCTCGACCAGCAGCGTAGCCAGCCCCGCGGCGCGCAGCATGGGCAGGTATTCGGCGGGTTCCGGGCGTGCGGTGCTGCAGGTGAGCACCTCCACGCCCCGCAGACGCAGCGCCGCCGCGCGTCGTTCCGGCACCGCGTTGCCCGTCACGACCATGCGCCGCACCCCGTCTTCGGCAAGCATCCGCGCGTCGGGGCGGATGCGTGCCTTGGAGTCCAGCACGACCCGCGCCGGCGATTCGACACGGTCCGGCAGCCGGGCCGTGAGCCGCGGATCATCCACGATAACCGTTTCGATGCCCACCAAAATTCCGTCGTGACCCGCCCTCAGCCGGTGGGCGTGGCCGCGCGCGTCTGGTCCGGTGATCCATTTGGAAGCCCCGCTGCGAGTCGCAATTCTTCCGTCCAAGGTGGACGCGGCCTTGAGCGTCACATAGGGACGATTGCCGCGCTCCAGCTTTCGCCGCAGCCTGCCTGAATCCGGTGTGAGGGGGGAGGGTTGGTTCGCCACGCCAGTCTATACCCGCTAAAGGAGAAGTTTCCGTATTCATTGCAAAAATTGCGCAGATGCGTCGGATTGCCCGCAAAGTCGTCGGAGGGCCGAAGGTATACGAGTATTTTGACACGATATCACGGAAACTACTTTTCAGGGAGTTAGTTCCGAGGGGGAGGAGCCGGTTCCCAGTGATAAGCGTGCCCGTGACAACCATTTCTGGATTATCGTCATAAAAATGAATTGACAAAGCGTCCCGCCCACCGTATTTCCGTTGTAAGCGGTTGAAATTAGCTTTCTATTGCATTCAAGGGCATCGGATGCAATACCGCCGCCGTGCATTCCGACAGGGAGGTTCGATGAGCACGAAAAAGTCAAAGAAGAGTATTGCCACCCCTCCAATAAAACGTAAAGCAGCTTCCGCCCATCGAGTGTTCAAGACTACGGTTGAGGAGGGAGATCTGATCACTTTCGACCCGACGGGCGAACAGCTCAAGATCGCCAAAATCGAACGGGGCCGTATCACCTTCGAAAAGCGTCCCTGATCCCGCGACCCGTGATCGAAGGCGGACGGTACCGCCGGAGGGCCGCAAAGATACCCCGGCGATGGACCCTGCGCCCGCTGATTTGCTGACCATAGCCGCGCGCCTCCTGTGGCGGGAACGCTCTGTCCAGATGCGCCGTCCAGATTCTCCCTTCAGGTTTTCCGCCCGTAATCTCCTTTAAGATAAGCTGTACAATTTTCCGTGCGGTTCCCGGTGCAAGCTGGCGGCAGGGCCGCGGCAGGGTCGCCGCACTGCAGTTGGGCCGGTGTTCCGTCAATCCTTGGCTGCCATCGGGTGATAGGCCTGGTAGGTGGCCTTGAAGTCGGGAGCGTTGACGTGGGCATACAGCGCGGTGGCCTCCAGCTTCTTGTAGCCGAACAGGAATTTGATCGCGTCCAGGTCCATCCCGCCGAGAATGAGGTGAATGGCGAACGCATGGCGTAGCGTCCTGGGATTGAAGTTGCGCTGAATGCCTGCTCTGTCGGCGTATTTCTTGATCAGCTTCCATACGCCGACCCTGGAAATTCGGGTGCCGTTGCGACCGGGAAACAGGCAGGGTTCCTCCGGGTGCAATATCCTTTGCGGTCGGCACTCGCTGAGGTAACGGCGCAGCAGATGCGTCGCACGGTCAGGCATGGGCACCATTCGTTTCCGTTTGCCCTCCACCCGCAAAAACCCCATTTCCAATTCCAATGAAGAGGCGTCCAGAGCGATCAGCTCGTTCAGCTTGACCCCGGTGGAATACAAAACTTCGAGAATCGCTTTATCGCGCAATCCAAGATAGTGCGCCTCGTCCGGCGTGTCCAGCAGGGCACTCACCTCGCTGGGCAGCAGCATGCTGGGCAGGTGCGGTACCGTCTTGGGGAAAACCACGTTGTCCATCGGGTTGATGCGGATCAGGCCGGATTCCTCCAAAAACCGGAAAAAAAGGCGCAACGAGGACAGATGCCGGTTGATGGAACGC